>CABYBK010000013.1 GCA_902517245.1 uncultured Bacteroidota bacterium
AAAAATATTTTTGTACAATGGAGTTTTCATAATGTCCAAAGGGTTAATTTTTGGAAATTTGATTGGTTTAGGATTTTATTTTTCTCAAAAACTTTTGGGCTGGATTCGACTAGATCCTTCAACTTATTTTGTTGAAGTAGCACCTGTTTCTTTATCATTTTTTGAAGTGTTATTTATTAATCTTTTTTTTCTTTTTGTTTTCACATTATTACTTTGGCTTCCTTCAAGAATTATATTAAGAATTAGCCCTTCTAAAGTCCTAAGATTAAAATAAAATATAGATCAATAATTGCTACTTTTACAAAGTATAATATACCCTTTATGAAATATGCCAATTCAATTCTTGATACTATTGGTAATACTCCTTTAGTTAAGTTAAATAAAATTACAAAGGATGTAGATGCTATGGTACTAGCTAAATTAGAGAGCTTCAATCCTGGAAATTCTGTTAAAGACCGCATGGCTTTAAAAATGATTGAAGATGCTGAGGCAGATGGGCGTCTAAAACCAAAAGGGACAATTGTTGAGGGTACATCAGGAAATACAGGAATGGGTTTAGCTTTAGCTGCTATTGTAAAAGGATATAATTTAATTTGTGTTTCTACGGATAAGCAGTCAAAAGAGAAATTTGATGTTCTTCGTGCAGTTGGAGCTAAAGTAGTAGTTTGTCCCACCGATGTTTCACCTGAGGATCCAAAATCTTATTACAGTACTTCAAAGAGAATTGCTGACGAAACACCCAATAGCTGGTATGTTAACCAATATGATAATCCATCTAACACTCAGGCTCATTATGAATCGACCGGTCCAGAAATTTGGGAACAAACTAATGGTAAAATAACACATTTTATAGTTGGCGTAGGAACTGGCGGGACGATATCCGGTGTTGGAAAATTTTTAAAAGAGAAAAATCCAAATATCAAAATATGGGGAATTGACACTTACGGATCTGTTTTTAAAAAATATCATGAAACAGGTGTTTTTGATCACAATGAGATTTATCCATATTCAACAGAGGGAATAGGTGAGGATATTCTGCCTAAAAATGTTGATTTTTCAATTATTGATCTTTTTGAAAAAGTGACTGATAAGGAAGCAGCAATATTCACAAGAAAACTAGCTAAAACTGAAGGAATTTTTGCAGGAAATTCATGTGGAGCTGCTATTAAGGGGTTGTTACAGTTAAAGGGTAAACTTAAAAAAACAGATGTTGTTGTTGTGCTTTTACATGACTCAGGAAGTCGTTATATTGGAAAAATATATAATGATGATTGGATGAAATCTAAAAAATTCTTAACATAAAACCAGCAACCGCTGAGTTAAAAAGTTAATCAAAGGCTTTTAAAGGCAATTTTAAATGGTTAATTTCGTTAACTATATAATATTGTTACAATTGAAAATTTATAGGCTTAACTTGTTGTCAAAGCTTTTTGCTTTTGTTGCTCTTTTTGTAACAACCCTTGCATTTAGCCAAACGCCAAATTTGACATTAACCACAAGTCTTGGGGCTGAAAATATTACCTGTGCTAATGAAGCTTTTACTTTAACCGTTTCTGATACTACTCTAAGCTTAAGTACAACATATACTTTAAGTTATGGTTCGTTTGTTTCTGCTTTAAATACTACCACTGGAAGTGCCACTTTTTCTCTTGCAGGTGTAGCTACTGAAACTACCATATCTGTTAATGCTGAAAATCCCAATGGTGACGTTACTAGCACCACTGTTATTTATGTGCCTAGATTAGCAAATTCAGGGACAATAAGTACTACTGCCCCACTGACAATTTGCTATGGTGAAAATTTATCTGCAGCAATTTATGGTGACGGAGTTTTAGGAACGTCATCTGCCACTCTTGCAGCAGGAAGTTCTGCGGCTTCTATTACTTATCAATGGCAATTTAAAACTAGTTCAGATCCATATGTAAATATACCTGGAGCTAGCACAAACAGTACCCTTTCTACAAGTACTCTTTCAACTTTTCAGATATATGAAAACATAACAATTAGAAGGGTTTCTTATGCTGTGAGCGGGACAGTTTCTTGTTCAGTTGGATTGACATATCCTGAAATTTCAATTACAGTTTCCAATGTTTCAGACCCGGTAATCACATCTAACACAGTTGATTATAATGTTTGTACTGATAAAGGCTATAATTTCTCAACTGCCGCCGTTGGAGGAACAACACATTATTGGTATATTGGAGCTACACAAGTAGCCACAGGGGATTCCTTTAATATGGCTGCTGGGACAATATCAACTGATTCTACTTTAGGTCTAATAGCCTTTAATGGAACCTGTAGTTCAACCTTAGTAACAAAAACACTAAAGGTAGCACCATTACCAAGTTTAACCATAAATACCGGTCTTACAGGAGATGCAGTATGTGAGGGGGATTCTTTTACAATAACAGTTAACGATACCCAGAGTTCTAATACAACATATACTCTTTCTTACTCAGGAGGATCTCAAACTAAAAATAGTTCAACAGGTCAAGTAACCTTCACCTTATCACTAGCGTCTGAAGGTGATATTAATGTTAGCGCAAACTCTTTTTCTGGGTGTACTGATTCTGTTACCAAGACAGTTAATATTCCTAAGATTGATTCAGCGGGAACAATAGCGACTACTCAAGGAACTTTATGTTACGGAGAGACAGCCTCGGCAGGTGTATTTAATACAGCTTTAGCTACTTTAACTGGGGATAGTTCAACGGCATCGGTTACCTACAAGTGGTTTTATTCCACAGATGGTCAAGCTACTTGGACAGATATAACAGGGACTAACACTTCAACATTAGCTACTTCGACTCTTGCGGCCTTAGGAGGTTTAGTTACCAACACAACAGTCAAAAGGGAGGTTTATGCTAGTATTGGTAGTGTGGAGTGTGATCCGGCGAGTGTTGCCATAACCCTTACTGTAAATCAAGCTTTAATAGTTCCTTCTATAACTTCCCCTGCGACGACTTGTAGTACAGATCTTAATAGGTTTACTGTAGGCAATGCAGCTGGAGATACATACAGGTGGACATTAAATGGTACCCTTGTTCACACGGGGAATGATTATGATATTGCGGCAGGTAGTCTGGCAGCTGGTAACTATACCTTAGGGGTTTATGGGGAGAGCGGTAGTTGTTCCTCAACATTAGTTACTCAGACCCTTACTATAACTGATCCATCGACCTTGACAATAGACACTGGACTTGTTGGAGATGCAGTATGTGAGGGAGATTCCTTTACAATAACAGTTAGTGATACCCAGAGTTCTAATACAACATATACTCTTTCTTACTCAGGAGGGTCTCAAACTAAAAATAGTTCAACAGGTCAAGTTACTTTTACCTTATCATTGGCTTCTAAAGGTGATATAAATGTTACATCAACTCCAGTAGGGGGTTGTGGTTCAACAGTAACCAAGACAGTTAATATTCCTAAGATTGATTCAGCGGGAACAATAGCAACTACTCAAGGGACTTTATGTTACGGAGAGACAGCCTCAGCAGGTGTATTTAATACAGCTTTAGCTACTTTAACTGGGGATAGTTCAACGGCATCGGTTACCTACAAGTGGTTTTATTCCACAGATGGTCAAGCTACTTGGACAGATATAACAGGGACTAACACTTCAACATTAGCTACTTCGACTCTTGCGGCCTTAGGAGGTTTAGTTACCAACACAACAGTCAAAAGGGAGGTTTATGCTAGTATTGGTAGTGTGGAGTGTGATCCGGCGAGTGTGGCCATAACCCTTACTGTAAATCAAGCTTTAATAGTTCCTTCTATAACTTCCCCTGCGACGACTTGTAGTACAGATCTTAATAGGTTTACTGTAGGCAATGCAGCTGGAGATACATACAGGTGGACATTAAATGGTAGCCTTGTTCACACGGGGAATGATTATGATATTGCGGCAGGTAGTCTGGCAGCTGGTAACTATACCTTAGGGGTTTATGGGGAGAGTGGTAGTTGTTCCTCAACACTAGTTACTCAGACCCTTACCATTACAGATCCATCGACCTTGACAATAGACACTGGACTTGTTGGAGATGCAGTATGTGAGGGAGATTCCTTTACAATAACAGTTAGTGATACCCAGAGTTCTAATACAACATATACTTTAAGATATGGAGTAACTACTGTTATAAAAAATAGTTCAATAGGTCAAGTTACTTTTACTTTATCATTAGCTCAAGAAACTGATTTAAATGTTACTTCGGCTCCAATCGGAGGATGCCCCTCAACAGTAACAAAAACGATAAATATTCCTAAGATAGATTCAGCCGGGACAATATCAACTACATCTGAATTATTTATATGTTACGGTGATAGTTTATCGGCAGCGATTTTTGGCGATGGAACTTTAGGGACTACAACTGCTACACTAGATTCTAATAGCTCTTCTGCATCAATTACATATCAATGGCAATATAGCTTAGCGTCTGCTCCAACCTCCTGGGTAAGTATAACAGGTGCAATTAGCTCAACATTACCAACTACGACACTTTCGTCAATTTCAATAACTGAGAATATTACCTTTAAGAGGGTAGCAATCGCGTCAATAGGAGGAGTAGAATGTGAGAATTCAATTAATAATCCAACTATAGATATAACTGTAGAAAATGTTGATGGAGGTACAATTACACCTAATATCCTCTATTCTTGTGATATTTCTGGATCAACCTATACAGTATCTGTGACAGATGCAAGCTCAGGTAATATTAGATATCAGTGGCAATCAGCAACTACAGATACATCTTCAGCTTCATTTAGTAATATTTCAGGTGAAACAAATTCTTCAATAATTGTATCAACAAACATAACTCAGACAACTTATTACAGAAGGCAAACCGCAACTGTCACTTCAGGTTCTAGTTGTGCGGCAGACTACAGCAACGTTTTTCAACTAGTATTGAATAGCGTTGCTCCAGGAATTATTGACGATGTGAGTGGTTTGTATTGCGAGGGTTCGGTTCCGCCAGTCTTAGGTATTTCAAGTACAGTAACATCATCTTTCCCTATAACATATCAGTGGTACAAGGCAGAAACAAATGATTTAAGTGCCGTAACCAGTGGATCATGGAGCACCATTCCTTCCGCTAATAATAATTCATACGTGACTCCAGCATTAAGCTCTTCTTCTAAATATATTCTATATAAAAGAGGAGTAATTGAAAATAGAGGAGGTGCAGCTACTTGTGAAAAGTATACTAATGAGGTAACTTTTGAAATTTTTGATACTGTTGATATTGGTTATGTCGAGCCAGCAACTGGTACTCCCGATTTTCCTTATTGTGTAGGTGATCAATTCCCAAATCTTAGATTGATATCCTATGATCCGAACCTTATAGATAATGTAAATTATCCTAATTTAGATGTTACATGGGAGATGTCCTCAGATGCTGTTAATTGGTCTACCGTCAATGAGGTTGTTACAGATAATAATGAATCAACATTTAGTTTAAGAGCCCAGGACTCTAACAATCCTTCTGATGCTTTCTATCTATCTGATGATTTATACTTTAGAGCTCGGATTCATAATGAAAATTCAGGTATTGCAACATATACGTTAGCTGGTTATTCAATTAAATTAAAAGAAAACTCCGTAACACACGATGTAGGTGATAATTATAAAATAACAATCGGCTCTTCTTCCGTTTCTGTTACAGTAACAAATGTAAATAGTACAACTGCTTTATTGGGAGCTGCTCTCGCAAATAGTATTGATTCTGATATTGCAAATTATACAGCCACCTTTATTTCTGCAACCAATATTATTCAAATAGAAGATATCGCCACTAATAATTTCAATGTTTCAGCTTCTACCTCTTATACACTAAATAAAACATTAGAGTTAAATGTTTTTCAAGCATTCAACAATACAACAACTGATAATTGTGTTTATTATACTTCAGTATATAAAATTGATGTTGTAGATAGACCAACCATATCAGTTAGTGGTGGATCTTCATCTCAAGAAGTTTGTGATGGCACAGCTATAATACCAGTGCCGATTACTTGGACTGGGAGTTCTTCAATTTTAATTATAGATCTTGATCCTGGATTATCAGTAAATGTGGGGTCGGGAGCTGAAACAACTGTTGCTGGAAATAAACTAATTACGGGAACAAATTCAATCACAATTACAGGAACTCCAGCCTCAGGGCATACCTTTACTGTTCGTTTAAATAGTTATTGTAGAAATGATTCTCAACTAAATGTTCAATATCAAATAACTAAAACTCCTGATCCACCGGAAATTTCAAATTTATTCAGAGATGGTGCATGGAATTGGGAGGAAACAATTTACTATAACGGTGGTAAAGGATATAACAACACAATATGTGTTGATTCATCAGTATTACCATCAGATACTGCAAGTTTGACAACAACTGATATTTATGCTTGCTTTGCAAATGGTTCTTCTGCTTATGGAGGTACACTTGATTGGGAGTTTATAGATAGAGATTCGGTTAATTTATTGGTTTCACCAACTCTAGGCGGGCTGACGGCTTTGAATGATCCTTCTAATTCAGAAGAAACAGGAGCAAGAATTACTTGGAATCCGTCATTTCTTGCTACTTCAACAGTTTCGAATGGAGCTTGGGTTACTATTAGAGTTCGAACCTCTTCTACATGTAGTGCTACCGTTTTTTCAAATTTCTTTGAAAAAGATGTGTGGCTGGTTAAAACAAATACCCTTTCACAAACAAATACATCCCCAGATCTACCAACATTAACAAAACCCTCTGCATTAAATGTAACCCACTCATGTAGTGGTGTAGGGGCATGGAATTCTGGAGATATCCCTTCATGTGAGGTTCAATCTGTAGCTGCAGTTGGTACTACGTATACACAATTTTTTAGTGCTGCAGACACAGGTAACAATGATTTTGGAGAACTAGAGTGGGAATTAACTGATCCGGGGGCAGGATCAATTAATGCAAATGGTGTAGTTACATGGACACCAGGTTTTTATGGTAATGTTAAGGTGAGAGTCAGGCCGGTTTCATGTTTTAACGATAATGTTTCAAATAGTGATTGGGTTGAATCGGATATAATTAGTATTAGTCCAGTAAATGAGTTAATACCAAATATTACCAGAACTAACTTACCTACTTGCCCAATTCCTGCTACTGGAAGCCAATCCACGACACTAGAATCTGATATTCCGGTTGATTGGTATATTAAAACCACATCAACAGGTGTTGCAACTAATTCATATATAAAAGTCGGCACAGTCACATTTACAGGTGATCAATATTTAGCTCAAGATTATTATAAAATTGAGGCAAATACTGGCACTGGAGGACTACTAATTCCTTGGGCAAATTCTGCTTCTGGGACTATATATTTAAAAGCAGTCCCACAAGGTTGTAGCGGAACTGAACCTGAATGGGTAAGAGATCTTTCAATAAGAGTTCCTGATAACCCAAAAATGTTGATTGCATCAAATAATATTGGTACGATAAGTCCTGAAATTTGTGAAAATGAAACTGATTTTGTTGATATTGTATATGATGTAATCGGAAGGTCAGTTACTGGAATCACAGTTTCTGAAACAACAAATCAAGTTTCGGGGTCAATTTTAAATGCAGTGATAGTTCCTAAAAGTCAAATAGCAACAGTGACTTTTAACGAAACAACCAACACCTTAATTCCTAGATTTATTATAATCAATATTAATGATAATGATTATAAAATTGAGGCAGCCGTTGGTGAGACTAGTGACAGTGTTGCTGGGAAATTAGCTAATTTGATAGATGCTGATTCTAATTTATCAGCTAATTATAATAGCACAACAAATAGGTTAGTAATTACTGGAAGTGCAGGTTATTTCTACACTATCTATACATCAAACAGCAGTAGTAATATCACATTAACTGTTAATTTTGATGTAGACAGTCAAGTATATTCACAAGTTGAAGTTAGAGGTGTTACAGGATATATTCCACCTGGAATTTATCAGTTTAGGGTAAACTTAACCTTAGACGCTGGTTGTGAACAAGATGGACAAGTTTTAATTAATCTTACTGTAAATGATGATGCTGAATTAACTTTGACTTCTGCAGGTCCAACTCCAAATCAGGATGTCTGTTACAATGGGGCAATTGATAATATCGAATGGGCAATTTCAGGGCTTGATCCTTTATCAACAGTTAATATAAGTGGAGCTTTACCAAGTAATATTATTAGTACTCAAACAACTACTACTTTTACTCTCAGTAATAATGGAACTAACACGGACTATTGGAATACAAGGGTATTTCCATTCACAGTAACAACCGATGGTGATTTGTGTGATGAAGCAACCCAAAGTGGATCAATTACAGTTTATCCAAGGGATTATTTAAGAAGAGATCCATCAGATCTTACAACTAGTCAAGTTTTATGTGAAGGAACAGCCATAGCACCAATAAGTTACGAATTTTGGGGGTTGAGTACAATTTCAGCTACAATTCAAGATTTAAATGGACTTGGATTAAATACTACAGTTACAACCACTACCCAGATCGCTTCTATAACATTTGATTCTCTTGTGGGTGTCACTTCAACAGACACAACCGAGTCCTATTCAATTTACATCAATGATGAAATTTTTACAGTAAATGCTTCAGCAACTACAGCATACACTGCTACTGACTTACTTTCACTTTTAAGTTCAGCTATTTCAAGTACAGTAGTTACCTCAACTTTAAGTGGTACTGATATAGTTATAACAGGTTTAATATCTGGAACAACTTTTGCTTTAGAAGGAAGAGAATCTAATGGTTCAAATTTCAGTTTTAATGAACAAGTTATGGTTAGGGCTCCAAGAATATTAACTGTTACTGGTACGCCCACCTTATCCTCATTGACTACTCTAACTACAAGAGGAACTTATAATTTCAATATTGTTACAGTTGGAGGAGAATATTGTTCGGGTACTGCTACCTCTTCCTTATTAACATATACTTTGTTTATTGATCCTGTAGCTCGTCTTAGTGTAACATCTGCAAAGAAAAATTTAGAAGTTTGTGATGGGTTCTCAAGCGAATTTATAAGATTTCAAACAACTGGTGGCGCACCGGCTATAGAAATAAGTGCAACTGCGTCTCCTTCAGCAGAATATACATTTTATCCCTCATTTGGAGTAGGAACTACTATAGCAACTTCAACTTATGATTGGTATCCAAATATCAAAACAAATGTAACTACTATTACTACATTTACATATACGGCAACTGCAACAGCAAATTCGTGTGGTGCTAGCCCACTAAGTTCTCTTACAGTAACAGGTACTGTTGTTGTATACCCTCATTATATAAATAAGGTGGTTCTTTCGGGAAGTCAAAATCAATCGGCATACGATGGCCAAGCTATATCTTCAATTGATTATAATTACAGTGCAGATTATTCTAATGCATCAATTGTGTGGCCAAATGGTGACAACTTAGGTCTTTCATTATCAACTTCAGGAACAACGCTATCTCTTTCTGGAACCGCTAGCCCATCATCATCTACAACTACAACAACATCTCATCCCTTTGAAATTACAATAGTAAGCATTACCAATCTTTCACCTAATTGTTCACCATTAACTGTAACAGGGACTATAATCTTGGAACCTAAGTTTGAATTAACACTAACTTCTAGCACAACCACACTCGATCAAAATGTTAGTAGTGGTGATCCGATGGCACCAGTAACAATAGATCTTGAAAATGGACCATATTCTTATTTGATTGAATGGAAAGATAATATGGGTAGGACTTTATCTTCGGCACCACTAGATTTATCTCTTACACCATTTCCAAATTTTGCTAATGTAACTAGCTTAACACTTTCTGGAACGCTACAATTACCGTCAGGAACAACTACTCCCTCTGCTTTATTTTATAGAATTTCTACAGTGAGTGACACAGCAAGTGCTGGAGTTTCAGTAATTGATGGAAGAATTTTAGGAATTCCAGAGGAAGAAATAATCTCCTCTGTAGCCTCAACTACAACAATTTGTCAGGCTGATAATTTAAATCTGGAGTTTAATTTTACTGGTATTCAAAATTTAAGTTTTACTTCTTCTCCTTCGTTACCTTCAGGATTAACAGCGGTAACATTATATACAACCACTCCAACCTTTGAGATAGACGTGGTTTCGAGCTCAACTAAAATAAATGAAGTTTTTCAAATTGAAATTATCCAAGAGGATGGTTCTTCTCAAAGCTTCAGCTATGCAACAACTTTATCAACAACAACCTCTTCTACTATAGCAACTAACTTAGGAGCAGCAATAATTTATGGAGGTTTAAGTGTATCAGTGAGTGGAAGTAAAATTACACTTGAGGCTGACAGTAGTGACTTTGTTTTTAGAGTAAAAGAGAACATACCTTATGTAAGTGACAGTTTTGTTTCAGTCTTTAATTCAAAACTCAGGATTAATGAGACTATTCCAGTAACTGGATCCTTAACTGTAACAGGTACTATTTTAACTCCATTATCTTCAACTGTGACTTATGGTTTAACTATAGAAACCCCAGGAGTTTCTGGATCAACAGCTACGAAAACAATTGATCTAGTTGTTAATCCAAATCATTTTATTTCAACTACCACTTCCACTACATTGAATCAAACATTGTGTGACAATAATCCAATTGGACAAGTTGTATTTGAGCTCACAGGTGGAGCAACGAATTATAATATTGTTTGGCCGAATGGATCACCTGCAGGAATATCTTTAACATCCTCTAATACAGGCTCATCAGTTTCATTAACTATATCTGGAACATTAAATACTGGAGTTACAACAACTACAACGTACCCTTATGTGATTTCAACTGTTGGAAATTCTTGTAGCCCTGCTGCAAGTATATCAGGCACAATCGTTGTAGAGCCCAATCATTATCTTGTATTAAATGGATCTTCTGGTGCAGCAAATCAAACGGTTTGTGACCTATCAGCAATTAATCCAATCATATTTGATGTATCTGGTGGGGCAACTGGAATTGATATTACATGGACTCCTTCTAATCCAGGATATACAATCGTTCAAAGTTCATCCTCATCAGCATCTTTTATTATCTCTGACACGCTAAATACGGGGATTACTACAGATACAACATACACCTATCTAGTAACTACAAATGGTAATAGTTGTGACACGCTAACTGCAAGTCTTACAGGACAAATTACAGTACTTGCTCAACTTAAAATTCAAGTAGACACTCCTTTATCTCAAGATCAAGTTGGAAGTGAAGCACACTGTGATGGTGACACAATTGATGATATTTCATTTTCATTTACTTCAGGAGCTAAAACAGATTTAGTAATTACATGGTATGACTCATCTGGAAATATTATTGGAACACCAGGACCAACTCTAGATGAAGCTAATAACAGAATTACGGGAACAATAAATAGTTCATCTGTAACTTTAACGACTTATAATTATACTCTTACTGCCATAGATAACAATGCTCCAACATGTACTTTCACAGACAGTTTTAGTGGTAGTATTCAAGTGGCTCCGAGTCCAGTCATTGATCAAAACTATATTTTAAATAATGATGTTATTCATGTTAGTTGTAATGGAGGAAGTGATGGCTCAATAATAATTCCAATTACTCCAACCTCAGAATTCGAAAAAAGAATCCTAGGAGGTCAAATTGCAGGTGCTCAAATAGATCAAATTTCATTAGTAGCAAGTGCAACACTTAATCCAGGAGATGTGCTGGCTATAACAATTGATAGTACTACAATTTCAGTAACTGTTGGTGTTGGAAGAACAGCAACTTCAACAATCATGACAGACTTTGCTGAGCAAATTAATCTTAAATTATCGAACATAACAGCATCATTAGTTAGTTCTGGAACAGACAGTTTAATTAATTTGACAGCTAATATTGCAGGTACTCCTTTTGCCTCAGCCACGCCAACACTATCTTCATCTGTTACAGGAACAGTATTAGTATCTACAATTGCCTCCAATCAACCCTTAAATTATTCTTATAGTTGGAAGTATAATGGTGGTGTATACAGTAATGATTTAAGTATAGAAAATCTTTCAGCAGGAACATATGAATTGAGTGTAAGTATTAATGGTTGCTCGTCAACTTCTGCAACTTTCACAATAGAAGAGCCAACAACAACAATAGGTTCAGCATCCTTTACTTGTGATAGAAAAATTTCACTTCCAGTAACAACTTATTTCACACCAACACAAATGGCAATTGCAAGTCCGAAGGTCAAAGGAACTTTATATGAACTTGCCGTTGATGGAACATATACTTCCACAGTTACAACTCAAGAGTTTGTTGCCTCCACTGCAACTTCAACATTTATTTTCGACTTTAACGGGGTTGCACTTGATGAGGGTGAGAAGTATAAAGTTGATATTTATGATTTATTCTGTAATAATTTTAACTCTATAATTGTAGGACCAGTTGATAAGGCACTCGCAATTGATGAAAGTCAAATAACAACTGTCGATGAAGTATGTATAGGTGATGGTGGGTCAATTCTTATAGCTAATGGAGCTATAAGTGGTGGATCAGGTTCTTATTTATATAGTTGGACAAACATAACTGATAACACAACTTATTTTACAAGAAATGTTGTTGGAGCGAGCGATGGAACATATACACTAACAATTACTGATCAATTAAGAAACTGTACATATACTATTGCAACTAACGTTGTAGTTCTTCCAGCTGGACCAACAATTGCAGCAAGTTGGGCAACCGCTACTAATATTACAGTTAATCAGTGTGCGGATGGTAGATTAGGTCGATTAGAGATTGTTCCTAGTGGAGGGGGAGGTACATATTCTTATGAGTGGGAATTTACACCTGCAACTGCTAGTGGAACTATTTCAAGTACTATTCAAATCACGAATAATAGTGGCTTATTAATCCCTGGTAGTGCCTCTGAAATTCCTTCAGGCATGAGTACAACTGGTGATTATAAAGTTTATGTTTATGATGGTAATATATCAGATGGATGTCCAGCACTTGAGCAATCAATTTCAATTACTGGACCTACACCGGTATCATTAACCTCAAGCATTACATCTTCCAATATAATTTGTTCTGGAGAAAATAATGGGACTATCGAATTTACAGTTACTGGTGGTATTGCACCTTATTTCTATTCACTTGATGGAAGTACTCCATCTACACCACTTAGTAGTGGAAGCAATACTCATTTAGAAAGTAACCTAAAACCAGGGCAATATAATGTAATTATAAAAGATTCTTCACCAGATAGTTGTACGCCAGTTACAGTTGGGCAAACAGTAACTATTACTGAACCTTCAGGTGGACCACTAGAGTTGACAGAAGGTACAATAACTGAAATACCATGTAATAATGGTGGAAGTGGTTCGTTTGTAGTTAATATAACCGGAGGATCAAATCAAAAGTCAAGCACTACTAATGATATATATCAAGTTAGAGTGGTTGGACCCGCTGGTAACTTCACACTAAATACTTCTATTAATAGCGCCTCTGAATCAAGTATACTTGTAGAAAATATAACTGCAACTGGAAATTACGTAGTTACTGTTACAGACGGAAGTGGTAATTGTTCAGAAAATATAACTATTACTATGCCATTGGGTGCATCTGAAAATCTTGCTGCATCTGCACAGGCATTTGATGGAGCTGGATGTAATTCAGTTTCTGACGAAGCAGAAGGAGGATATATTCAAATTACCCAATTTTCAAAAGGAGATGGACAGATTTCCGGTTATCCTTTGTGGCAAAGATTAACATCTGGAGAATTTGATAAATTCAATATATCATTAGTTGGGACTCAATCTGGAGCAATCGATCTTACCTCAATTGGTGTCATTATTGGTGGCGTTGATACAATTAATGCATCTGGAGCTAGTTCATCTGCAACTTTAGCTGAAATTAGAGCTCAATTGACGGATAATATTAATTTGCTTCCAAATTATACAGCGACCTTAAATGGATCTAGTATTTCAGTTGTGGGACAAATTATTGATAGTGTTGCTGAAATAGCATCTGCAAGTTCAACAATCAATGTTTCTGTTTCATCAATATCTAAAATAAATCAGTCTTCTTGGTCTAATGTTCCAGGAGCTGAAGGTCTAGAAAAAGTTGAAAACCTTCAATCTGGAACTTACAGAGGAATAATTAAAGATGGTTCGGGTTGTGGTTCTGCACTTGTTCAAAACGTTGATGGAGGAACAACGTTTAGAATAAATGATCCAAAAACACTTGAAATAAAAGATTTTAATTTAGTTAAAGCGACCTGTAATAATCCGCAATCAAGCATTGAATTTAGACTTTCTAACGGAGCCTTTATTCTTTCACCAGATGAAAACGTATATGACTTAACACTAAACTCAACAGCCTTGGTAAATAATGGACCAGTTGGAACTTCATATACAATTAATCCCTCAAAAAATATTTATCAAATTGATAATTTGGCAGTCAGTGATTATGAACTTACTGTTTTTGATAAAACTACATCCTGTACTACTAATATTAGTTTCACAGTTGAAGACCCTATTTCTTTAAATTATTCTGGAGAAACAAACTTCGTTATCGATCCGTGTTATGATAATTATCAAGAAGATTTCTTTGATCCATTATTACTAGAGGGAGGAACCCCATTTATAAATCTTGATGGAGATTCATATTACTCATTAACATGGAGGTATTATCCTTTAGATACCTCTTTAGGGGTAACTTCAATAAATTCTTTAAGTAATTCTGTAAACTTTGACCCAGGTCCTGGTAGATATGAATTATATATTAAAGATTCAAACGGGTGTAAATTTATTGATTCTAACGGTGTAGAAGTTCCGATTGAATTTATTTTCTCAAAAGAACTAGGTTCATTAACCATTAATGGTACAGGTGGTTCAGGTGGTGATCAATTATCTCAGCCTGTGAGTTGCCAAATTAATGCAGAGGATGGCCAAATTAATATAGAGGTTGTTAGTGGAGACCCAAATAATCCAGAAATTGGACCATTCAATCTTGAATGGCACGTTCAGGCACCAAGTGATGTGGCTTTCGAACAAAAATTATTGATAGAGGGAACACTTGCGGGAGACAGTCTTGAGGTGTATACTATTAGATTGAATGAAATTCCATTTAGTTACACTACACAAATTCAAAATGAGCCAAAAGAATCTGTTAAAAATGAGCTGATTAATATAATTGATCAATCTCCTCAATTTAACGCTTCTGAAAATCCTTCAAATCCATTTGAGATATTACTAACTACCGAGTCTTTAGCTTCTTTAGAGCTTGACATAGTTTCAAGAAGCACAAAGCTAAATTTAATTAAAACAACCTCAAGTAATGCATCATGGGTTCCACTAGATGGGACAAATGGCTATCCTGATTATTCAGGTTTCTTAGATCTTAATAATTTGGCAGAGGGACTTTACCGTTATACTATTACTTCAGCTAGCGTTGCTGTTTGTGCAAATAATGCTGAACCAAATAGTGTCCAAGGAACAATTGTGGTTGAAAATGAAAATATATTAGAAATTAGAGAAGGTCCGATTATAGATGAATATTTATGTAACGGTCAACCTGGAACAATTTTCATTGATGTTTTTGATGGTGACACAGGTCCACTAACTTTTAGGTATAATGGATCTCCGGTTACTTTTGAAATAGTTGGTACTAACCAGTATATTGTTAATATTGATAATCCAGTTGAAACAGCTTCACTTGAAATTTACAATTCTGCTAATTGCGGTCTTTCAAGAGAAATCAACATTGGTAATGGTGAACCTCTTTTCGACTTTACTTCTACTAATTTCGTTCAATCTGGATCATTCTTAGCTAGAGAGGACGTCACATTTTCAGATATTTCCGAAAATGAATACGATTCCTTTGAATTTATTTTTGGAGATGGGACAAAAACAGATTTATTGGAAAGGAATAGCCCTGAACCTATAATTCACGAATACGCTATTTCAGGTACTTACTATGTAACATTAAGAATTTATAATGATTTAGGTTGTGTTGAAGAATTAACAAAGACTATTAAAATAGGAAAAGGTTATAGCTTATTAATGCCTAACGTATTTACTCCTAATGGTGATATCTGGAATAATACATTCCGTCCTGTCTTTACAGGATTTAGTGAAATTACATTAAGGGTTTATGATGCTCAAGGCGGACTTCTATACGAAGAGGTTGGTGCAGAGGGATCTGACCCCAATATTGTTGGATTATCGCTAAGAGGTTGGGATGGTGATGTGAACCTTCCATCATCACCATATTTTATTTATACTATTACAGCAAAGACAATTGATGATGAACCCGTATTTAGAGATGGAACTTTTATATTATTACAATAGGTGAGAATAATACTAACATATATTTTTATTTTTTTCATATGCTTTGTAGGATATGGACAAGAAGACATGATCATCAGTCATTCTAGATTTATGCAAAAAACTAATCCTAGTGCCTTTGGGATTAATAATATGAATAAGACTGGGGTTCTCTATAATTCTCAAGGATTAATAAATAATAATCGGATTGAAAGTCAATACTTTTTTGGTGCAATATCATTTGATCAAGATAATTTTAGTTTAGGATTGGATGTTTACTCACTTACGATGGATAATACAGGACTTGTTAATACAAAACCGAGGTTGAGTTATATTTATAAAATTCAATTTGATAATGATGTTTACTTTTTACCATCAATAACTCTTGGTTTAGGTAGTTCACGATTTGATCCAAGTAAACTTGTATTCGAGGATCAAATATCATTAGTGTCAGGATTTTTACAGACTGAATCGCAAGATCCAATTATTGATCAAATAGGGAATTCAAATTATATGGATCTCGGAGCTTCCTTTATTATCCATTCTTCGAACTATCTTTTTGGAGTTAGTATGCAACACTTAAACCAACCTAATATTTCATATAACAATGAAGATACAGATTATACACTTCCAATTCGAGTTTCTGCTCAAGGAGGGTATGAATTTGACATAAACCCATACGACAGATCTATAATGCCAAGATATTCTACAGTTTATGCTTTTATGAATCTTTCTAAAATAGGAGACAACTACGATATCTATCTGTCTCAAGAAGCCCAGTTAGGCTCCTTTTCAGTTGGTTTAAATCAACAGTTTAGAAAAACTAGTAGTTTTGGTTTTACCAATATCGGACTTTCTGTAGCTCTTGCTTATGAAAATTTTGAGTTTGGAGCTCTTTATAATTTTCCATTTAGAAGTCCAATCAATACGACTGTTTATTCACCTAGTACTATTGAACTTTTTCTTACGTTTGATTTTAGTCCTTATTTGAGAAATAAAAGAGGTGATTATAGTAGGTTAAGTATAGATAATTATTACTAATATGAATCTTAAAAAAAAATCATATCATCTTTTTTTTTTCGGTTTCATGTTATCGTTTTTTTTAAAGTGTACTTCAGATCCATCTGCATTAGAATATTTCAGATCTGAAAGAAATGGTGATTTCAAGGCTAGAATCGTAGTAGATTCAACTAATATATATAGGAATAATAGAAATAATGGCCAATTAAGTGTAGATATTGAGTACAAGGCTGTTCTCTTAGACTCTGATATTGATTCAATTGAATGGGTGTTTCCAGATGGAAATCCAGAAAATATAAAAGAGACTTTAAGCACATCTGTAAATTATTCTAATTACGGTAGGTTTAATTCTATGTTAATCCTAACAAAGGTTGATACTATTTACCCAAATAATATTTATTCTTTTAAAGATACAATTGAAATATCAAGGCCTGTAGAAATTAGCTACAAAGAAGCTAATTGGAGTAGTTTCGTTACCAATGATAGCGATAATTGGGTAGTATTACCAAACAATCAAAATGTAATCATTAGAGAAAATAAAATTTTTGAAACTGACACTCCTTTTGAAGCTTCAGCATCATTTAAAGGTTTTGAAAATAAAAAGTTGAAATTTTCTATAGATTATAAGTTAACATATAAAAACCCTTTAACTAATAACATAACCCAGAATACCAAAATAGAAGTTCTAATTGATAATCTCAAAGCATTTGGTGTTTCTGGTGTTTCAAATGATAAATATTTCACCCAAGAATTTGTTATAGATAATTTAAGCGATTTTGATTTTATAATAAAAAAATATCCTTCCATAAGTTTATCAAATTGGCAACTTTCATTAACTGCTTCAAGTACAACTTTATCCGATGTAGATGTTAAGTTATATGATCTCGTTAATCAAGATAAAATAATAGGATATATAAATCTTGATCAGGCTTCAACTTCAACTGAGACAACCTCTTATGAAGCTTTATTAAACACAACAATTAATGGAACTAAATATAGTTTTGGTTCTAATAATCAAAATATAATATTAGATGGTGATCCAATACTAATAAATCCAGGAAGTAATTATAAAATTATTTTTAATACTGAAGATAGTTTACCAAGTTCTTATGAAATTCTTAATGAAAATTTTAGTTCAATTCCAATAAATATTGAAAATAATGAGTACTATTTAGATGCTACTTTTAAAAAGCTCTTTATAAGTGTTGAATAATTACACAAAAAACAAGGTTAAAATTTTAACGGTTTTTAAATAATATTTATTATTCATTAAAAATACTATTTGGAAAGACGACTTCACTTTCAAAACCATTTTTTCCAACAGTAGATATCCCGAAGAAAAAATTATCTATTACTATGCCTTTAAGTTTGTGTGAATTTACATCACCTACAAATCTTTCATATTGCCAGGTAGGACTTGTTGTGTCTCTCCAGTAAATTTTATAACCACTAATTTTTGGATCGTCAACTTTCTCCCATTTAAATTTTGCTGAAGCTTGAACAATCCCTCCAATTGAGAAATTTTTTACAGCCGGGGGAGCCCAAGCTAAACTAGCAAGATTAATTGCATTTACAGAAGTAAGCTTTTTTGCATATTCAAAATCCACACCTTCTATAACATCTCCATAGGCAATATCATTTTCAAATCGAATATCTTGGTGTTGCATAGTATAATTTTCATGAGCCTCCATAATGCGAATTCCAGCATATCCTAAGTCATTAAATGGGCGATGATGTCCTCCTCTACCAAAACGATCTAATCTATAGATCATAATTGGGTTCATTTCAGGCATAAATTTTTTTACATTTTTATGGATATATCGGGCTAGTTGTCGGGATATACCATCTACCTCACCTCCATAAAATCTTCTGGCTTTACGTTGGATTTCAGTCTCATTAGCTGGAACAGGTTCTGAAAAAATACGGAAGGTTCTGTTATCGATTACCCCATCAACTCCTTTTATATTTCCAATCATATCATTATTTAATATTCCAATAATCTCCCAGCCTTCTTTTTTTGCATAAGCTGCAAGTCCTTTTCCGCCGAATAATCCTTGTTCTTCTCCAGATAAACCAACATAAATAATACTATTTTCAAAGGTATACTTTGATAAAACTCTAGCTACTTCAATTGTTCCTGCCATACCGCTGGCATTGTCATTAGCACCTGGAGAATTATCTGTATAATTGTTAGGATTTGAAATTCTAGAATCAATATCTCCACTCATGATAATAAATCGATTAGGATGAGAAGTACCCCTTTGGATTGCCACAACATTATTAATCCAGACTGATTTTACAATTCGTTCCCCATCCTTTGGCTCAAAATAATTCTTTTGATAAAACACTTCTAAACAACCATCACAATCTTTAGATATATTATCAAATTCTGATTTTATCCATCTTCTGGCAGCCCCTATTCCGCGAACTTTCGAAAGGGTGTCACTTAAAGTATGACGAGTTCCAAAACTTACAAGAGTTTTAATATCATTTTCTATACGCTTACTGGAAACGTTATCAATTATATTATAAAGATTAAATTTCTCTTGTGCTTTAACAGAAGCAAAGGATATAAAAAGAAACAATAATAATAATCTGAGCATAAATTAAATTTTTTTTAATTTAATAAAAAACCAATGCTAAGCACTGGTTTTTTTAAAAATTATAAAGTTGGATTTGATTAAATAAAATATAAATTTTCTTTTATGAACCTATCAGCAATTTTAGTCCTAAGTGAGAAAATATCTGGATATTCAATGTATTCTGCATGTCTATTAACAGCGTCGAGTAATTGGTTGCGTTCTGTTTTGTTTCCTTCTGTTATATGAAAAATTACTTCTTTAGCTCTCTTAGTTATCAAATTTTGTGATTCAAATACATAATTTTGAACTAATAAAATTTGAATTTCTTGCTTTTCACCTTTATCACGGTTTTTAAGTGTTCTTAAAATAGCCGATTCAGAAAAATAAATTTCAATCAAAATATCAGCTAAAGCTTGAAGTACTTGTTGTTCATCTTCTAAATTCGTTCCATATTTTTGAGTTGCGTTACCAGCTATCATAAGGAACAATTGCTTAAAGTTTTCGATTAAAAGATTTTCTTGTGAAAGAGATCCATTTTTAAGTTCTAATTTTTTTTCAGAACCCATAACCATTGTAGCTTTCATTACCGCAGGCATAAGGTCAAGTTCTCCTTTCATTCCCTTTTTAAGAAGAAGTCCGATGGATAGCATACGATTAATCTCATTTGTACCCTCATAAATTCTTCCAATTCTTGAATCTCTCCAAGCAGATTCCATAGGTGTATCAGCTGAGAAGCCCATTCCACCGAGAATTTGAATACCCTGATCAGCACAATTTTGCATATCCTCAGAGGCTCCAACTTTTATTAATGAACACTCTATTGCAAAATCTTCAACCCCTCTTAGTTCTGCCTCCTGATGACTTAATCCGCTATTTACATGATATTGAATTCTGTTTTCAATATCTGATGCAGCCCGATAACAAGCCGACTCTCCTGCGTAACAAGAGGATGCCATTTGAGCAAATTTTTCTTTTATAGCTCCAAATGATGAAATTGGTTTTTTAAATTGTACTCTTTCATTGGCATATTCAACAGATTTTGAAATAACCCTTCTTTGAGCTTCAAGACAAGCAACGCCCAATTTAATTCTTCCAACGTTTAATGCATTCATAGCAATTTTAAAACCACCATTACGTTGTCCTAACATATTTTCAACTGGGACTCTAGTTTTGTTAAAGAAAACTTGGCGTGTTGATGATGCATGTATTCCCAATTTATTTTCTTCTTCTCCAAGTTCTATTCCGTTATTATCGTCTTTAGGAACAATAAATCCTGTAATATTTTTGTCATCACCAATCCGGGCGAAAACAATAAATAAACTTGCAAATCCAGCATTTGAAATCCACATTTTTTGTCCTGTAATTTCATAAAATTTTCCATCATCAGATAATACAGCTTTTGTTTTACCTGAGTTTGCATCAGATCCAGCTCCAGGCTCTGTAAGACAATAAGACGCAAACCATTCTCCGGAGGCAAGTTTTGGAAGATATTCTTGCTTTTGTTTTTCAGTGCCATACAATAAGATTGGCAGTATTCCAATACCTGTGTGAGCTCCAAATGCAGTAGATATAGAGCCAGATGCTCCGGAAATGTAATCACAAACTAGCATAGTAGAAACAAAACCCATTCCCATACCACCATAATTTTCAGGAACAGGGATACTTAAAAAACCTAAATCACCAGCTTTTTTCATTAGTGATTCTGTAAGTGCATAATCTTTCTTTTCAAACCTTTGTTTGTTTGGCCAAACTTCTCTGTCAACAAATTCAATGACTGATTCCTTCATCATTTTTTGTTCTTCACTAAAGTCTTCTGGAGTAAAAACTTGATTTGGTTTTGTTTTTGAAATTAGGAAATCTCCTCCATTTATTTCTTTCGTTGCAATTTTTTCCATGATTATATAGTTTTTAATTCTGTTGTAAAATGTTCAAAATTTTGAGAATTTTCTTTGATGCAATTCATCACTTCAAAAAAAATATTGATTTTCTCTGTACTTAAAGAATCTTCAATTTTTTTATTGAAATGTAAAACAACTGCTTTTGAATCATCTCTTTTTTCTTTGCCAAATGATGTCAAATGAATCAATATACTTCTCCCATCATTTGGATTTTGGGTACGATAGATTAATTTTCGTTCTTCCATTGTGCTTAATAAGCGCGATAAGCTAGTTGATTCCATTCCCATTTTAGGACCCAGGGTAGTTGATGGAGTGCCATCAGGATCAATACTTAATAAAGCGAAGCCTGTTGCCATTGTCGAGTTAAACTTGCTTGCCTCTTTGTTGTACATTCTACTTACCAACTGCCATGTAGATCTTAGTGCGCTATCAAAGGTTTCTTGTTTCATTTTGTCAAATGTAAAAAATTTTATTATGCATGCATAGTAAATTTAAAAAAAAGTGGCTTATTTATTTTAATAATTAAGCCACTGTTGAATAAAAAAAATAATTTATAAGCTAGCTATATATTTGATCGATTAAATCCTTGTACTTCTCTGAAACTACTTTTCTTTTTAGCTTCATAGTTGGTGTTAGATGTCCATCATCAATTGTCCATTCATCTGGAGTGAGCTCAATTTTTTTAATTTGTTCCCATGAACCAAAGTTTTGGTTATGTAGATTAATTTCTTTTTCAATGGCTTCAACAAGAAGTGGTTCTTTAATTGCGTTTTTGAGAGAATCACAAATAATATTGTTTTCTTTAAGCCAGTTGATTGCATGTTCCAAATTAGGCTGAATTAAAGCTGCAGGCATTTTTCTTCCCGCACCCACAACCATAATTTGTTCTATAAATAATGATTGTTTCATTTGATTTTCAATAACTGCAGGTGCAATATATTTTCCGCCAGAAGTTTTAAACATTTCTTTTTTACGATCAGTAATTTTTAGAAAACCTTCAGAATCAATCTCTCCTATATCCCCAGTGTGAAAATAGTCTCCAGACATAACATTTTGAGTCATTTCTTCTTCTTTATAATACCCCATCATAACATTTGGGCCTTTACAAAGAATTTCTCCATCCTCGGCAATTTTAACTTCGACACCATCAATAATTTTACCAACTGTACCAATTTTAAAATTATTATTTCTCATATCTCCTACTGAAATTACAGGAGAGGTCTCAGTTAGGCCATAACCTTCAACAAGAGTCATTCCTGCAGCTGTAAATACTCTGGCAAGTCTGGGTTGTAATGGAGCGCTTCCTGAACAAATTTGTTCTAAATTTCCTCCAAGTGCCTCTTTCCATTTAGAAAGAATGAGTTTTTTAGCAATTTTTAATTTTAATTCGTACCAAGCTCCATTTTGACCATAGGGCTGGTACTGCAGACCAATATTCACGGCCCAATAAAAAAGACTCTTCTTGATACCAGAAAGATCACCACCACGAGCATAAATTTTATCATATACTTTCTCAAGTAGACGTGGGACTGCAGTCATTACATTTGGTTTAATTTCTTTAAGATTGTCAGCAATAGTTTCTATAGATTCAGCAAAATAAACCGAAACACTATTGTACATGTATAAATACAAAATAACACGTTCGAAAATATGACAAATTGGTAAAAAGCTTAATGCTGATGCCTCTCCAATATTTAAAGGAAGGCGTTTGGAACTTGCAATTACATTAGAAACTACATTATTGTGACTTAGCATAACTCCTTTAGGCACCCCAGTAGTACCTGAAGTATAAATGATAGTAGCTAAATCATTAGATTTTACTTTTTCTCGCATTTCAGATACGGTTTGATCATAATCCATTTTAGAGCCTTCTTCTAATAGCTCCGACCAATTTGCACATCCTTTTATCTGATCAAAACTGAATACTTTTTTTAGTGAATTAACATTATTTTTTATGGCTATAACTTTATCATAAACTTCTTGATCAGAAACAAAACAATAAATACTTTCTGAATGATTCAAAATGTATTCGTAATCTTTAGATGAAATGGTAGGGTAGAGGGGAACATTTACTGCTCCTAAAGTTAATAAGCCAACATCCATAACACTCCATTCAGAGCGATTGTTTGATGTGATCATGGCAATTTTATCTCCAGCTTTGATTCCCATACTAACCAGCGCTCTACTTATTGCTCTAGACTTATTTATGAATTCTTCTGAAGAAATATTATCCCATTTTCCTTCATATTTTGTTGAAAATGCTTTATCGAGTGGAGCATTTTGATGCTGATATTCTATAAATTCAAATAATCTTGTTGGTTCCATCTATTTGTTTTACTGCAAAATAGGAAATATTATGAAACAAATGAAGAAGTAATTAATTATGCATTATTAATAATCCAATTGTAGGCATTCTCAAAAACCATTATCCAAGGACTTATTTCATTAGAATGATTTTTAGGGTAGTGTCCCCAATTCCATGGGAATATAGATCTTTCTAAATGTGGCATCATAACCAAATGACGTCCATCTTCACTTGAAAGCATGGCTGCATTGAAATCAGAACCATTGGGGTTTGAGGGGTAGTTTTGATAAAGATATTTTGCAGGTATTTGGTAATTACTCTCATCTTGAGGAAAAGAGAATTTTCCTTCAGCATGTGCAGCCCAGATCCCTAAAATACTACCTTCAAGTCCATTAAGCATGATAGCTTTACTTTTTTCAATTGCGACCGCAGTAAAAATACATTCAAATTTTCCTGAATCATTGTGTAGCATTTTTGGTTTTCTATTATGTTTTGGAGTAATTAAACCCAGTTCAACAAATAATTGACAACCATTGCAAACCCCAAGGGAAAGAGTATCTTTTCGGCTAAAGAAATTTTCAATTGCCGATTTAGCTTTTGGATTGTATTTAAATGCACCTGCCCATCCTTTGGCTGATCCTAAAACATCTGAGTTAGAAAACCCTCCAACTGCAACAAGAAGATTAATATCTTTAAGATTTTCTCTACCCTCAATTAAATCTGTCATGTGAACATCACGTACTTCAAAACCACTTAAATCCATCATGTAGGCCATTTCACGCTCAGAGTTACTTCCCTTTTCTCTAATTACAGCTGCTTTTAAAGTATTCTGTTTTTGAGAGGGTATTTTACCATTAAACTTATTTGGAAAATTAAATTTTAGTGGTTGATTAATAACATTTCTAGCTCTTTTAGCCGCCAGAGAAGTTTTTGTTTGATGTAACTCAAGTTTTGTAGATGTAGCCATCCAAGTATTTCTCAAAGAAGAGATTGACAATTGAAGTTTTCCTACACTTAAAATATTTTGTTTAATAGTTTTGCCAATCTTAATTGCTTTAACACCATATTTATCAAATGAATACGTCAAGTTTTCTTTAGATTGAAGTACTACTCCTACTTTTTCAGAAAAAAGAATTTTTACTAAGTCAGTTTCCCGTAGTCCATCAAAATTAATATTCATACCAACAGAAATAGAAGGAAAACATAATTCTAGTAAAGTAGTAATTAAACCTCCAGACCCGATATCATGACCAGCACTAACTTTTCCATTTGAAATATGATCTTGAACTGCATTAAAAGCTTTTTTAAAATATGAAGCATCTTGAACAGATGGTGTTTCATTTCCAATGCAATTTTGGCTTTGAGCGAAAGATGAGCCACCTAAATGAAACTTGTCTTGCGCAAAGTCAATATAGTAGATTTCACCACCATCAACTGAAGCTAAAGGTGATATAACGTTAGATATATCTTTACACTGACCTGCCGCAGAAATAATGACTGTTCCTGGCGCTAATACATCTCCATCAGAGTATTTTTGTTTCATGGAAAGGGAGTCCTTTCCTGTGGGGATATTAATACCTAAGGAAATAGCAAAATCAGAACACTCCTGAACAGCTTCATATAAACGAGCATCCTCTCCCGGATTATTACAAGGCCACATCCAATTAGCAGAAAGGGATACACTCTCAAGTCCATTTTCAAGAGGTGCAAATACTATATTAGTCAATGCTTCTGCGATTGCGGTATTACTTCCTTTCTTAGCACTAATTAATCCACTAACAGGTGCATGCCCAATTGAAGTAGCAATCCCTTTTTCCCCTTTATAATCTAATGCAATTACACCACAATTACTTAATGGCAATTGAAGTTCTCCAACACATTGTTGTTGAGCTACTCGACCAGTTACACATCGGTCAACTTTATTAGTTAACCAATCTTTACTGGCAACTGCCTCTATTTGAAGAACCTTAACTATATATTTCTCAATTTCTTTTTTAGTGTATGATAATTCTTCATAAAGATGACTAATTGAATTGTCTTCCATAACAGTTTTTGGTGAGCTTCCAAAAAAGGCAGAAAGTTTCAAGTCAATTGGTGTTTCATTAGTTTTTTTACTGTGAAATGAAAATGTATGATCATCAGTTACTTCACCAACTACGAAAAATGGAGCACGCTCGCGTCGAGCAATTTTTTCTAAATATTCGGAATCCTTTGGAGAAAGTATCAGTCCCATGCGCTCTTGAGATTCATTACCGATAATTTCTTTAGCAGATAGAGTAGGATCCCCTAGAGGTAGTTCATCAATTTCTATAATCCCACCAGAGTCTTCAACTAGTTCTGATAAACAATTCAAGTGACCGCCTGCTCCATGGTCATGGATTGATATTATTGGGTTATAGTTACTTTCAACTAGAGCACGAATAGCATTTGCTACACGTTTTTGCATTTCAGGATTTGAACGTTGAACAGCATTTAGCTCAATAGCACTTGCAAAAGCACCTGTATCAGCTGAAGAAACTGCGGCTCCACCCATACCAATTCTATAATTATCCCCTCCTAGGATAATAATTTTATCACCTTTTTTGGGTAGGCCTTTTTGGGCCTGATCTTTTTTGCCATAACCAATTCCTCCCGCAAGCATAATAACTTTATCAAACCCTAAACGCTTTCCATTTTCTTCATGCTCAAAAGTTAGTAAAGAACCGGAAATTAGCGGTTGACCAAATTTATTTCCAAAATCTGATGCTCCATTTGAGGCTTTAATCAATATTTCAATTGGGGTTTGATAAAGCCATTTACGTTCTTTAAATGGAATATCTTTCCAATCATTTTGAATTCTTGAATAAGGAGTCATATATACAGCTGTTCCTGCAAGAGGGAGCGATCCTTTTCCACCAGCTAAACGATCTCGGATTTCTCCTCCAGATCCAGTAGCGGCACCGTTAAAGGGTTCAACGGTTGTGGGAAAGTTATGAGTTTCTGCTTTTATTGAAATGACACTATCAATATTTTTTTTCACATATCTGCTTGGACGTTCAGGACTTTCAGGGGCAAACTGTTCTATTTTTGGACCTTCTATGAAAGCAACATTATCTTTGTAAGCTGAAACAATTGTATTAGGATTTTCTTTCGAGGTTCTTTTAATTAAGTTGAAAAGACTACTCTCTTGTATTTTTCCATCGATAATAAATTCTCCATTAAAGATTTTATGTCTACAGTGTTCAGAGTTCACTTGTGAAAATCCAAATACCTCAGAGTCGGTTAGGGGTCTTTTTAAAGATTTAGCCAAATTTTTTAAATACTTTATTTCATCGGAGTTAAGCGCCAAACCTTCTTTTTGATTATATGCATCAATATTTTGAACTTTTAGAACTTTTTTTGGTTTGATATTGACTGTGAAAAGGTTTTGATTCAAACCATCAATTTCTATGACCAACATAGGGTCAATTACCTCGACTATGTTTTTATTTAAGTATTCTTCAATACGAAGAATTTCTTTAATACCCATATTTTGTGTTATCTCAACAGCATTTGTACTCCATGGGCTAATCATATTTGCCCTTGGACCTACAAAATTTCCAGTGATTGTTGGATTTTTAATCTGAGGTGAATCACCAAAAAGCCATTTTAGTTTATTAATGTTTTGTGAAGTTATGGGTGAAGAAATTTCTACAACAAATACCTTGGTTGCAGAATCACCAAAAAACAATAACATAGAAACTAATTTTAAAATTTAAAAATACACCTTTTCTAGTATTTTTTTGTGCTTATATATTCCTTAAGGAACTAAGTTGTTGTCAAGTTATTCACAACTATTTTTATGCTAAATCATAAATAGAAATATAATTACGAAAGCTTAACTTTTTATCAATCTAGCCATGTAAAAACCATCTCCTTTTGACTGATGGGTTAGAAACGTTTCTTCTTTTTCTAGATGAAAAGATTTTCCCAAACTTGTTGCAAGAAAATTTTTTATTTGATTTTCATTTTCATCTGGAAAAATTGAACAAGTTGAATAAACTAAAATACCACCCCTTTTTACATAAATCGACTGTTTTTGAAGTATCTCTTGTTGGATATAAATTAATTTTTGAATATTAGTCGGGTTCATTTGCCACTTAGCAGCAGGATTTCTTCTCAGCACACCAAGACCGCTGCATGGAGCATCAATTAGGACCAAATCAGCATTTGTTTTGTATTTTTTCTCATAGTTTTCATTGTTTAAGTTATGAATTGTAACCATGCGAATTCCATTTCTTTTAATCCTAATCTTAAGTTGTTCTAATTTTTTATTATTAGGATCTAACGCTATAATACTACCCTTGTTTTGCATGATATTAGCCATGTGAAGAGTTTTTCCACCCGCTCCTGCGCAAGCATCAATGACAGTCATTCCTGGTCTTGGTGCAGCAAAAACAGACACTCTCTGAGAATTGGCATCTTGAATTTCAAACCATCCTTTCTTAAATAATTCTAAATTATCTAATTTTTGATGTTTGTCTAGAAATAATGCGTAAGGATATTCTGGTATTTTTTTAGATTCAATTGCATATTTTTTTTTAAAAATATTTTGTAATTTTTCAGTTGTTGTACGAAATATATTTACTCTCAGTACAAGAGGGGCTGTCTTATTTAAATTTTCAATCTCTTTTTCCCATAAAGCTTTTCCAAAACTTTTTATACCCAAATCGTCCAGCCAATCTGGTATCGATTGATTTATTGCTCTTGATTTACTTTTTGGGTTTAATTTAAAATTAATAGATTTTTTCTTTATTTCTGAAAAATTTTCCCAATCAGGTAGAGTAATATCCTTGTATAGTATCCAAACACCTAATAGATTCCAATAATAGCGATCTAATTTTGGATCAAGTTTACCCATTTCAGAAAATTTTCTTTTCCATCGGATGATTTCAAAAACAGCCTCTCCTATAAACCTTCTGTCACGAGACCCCCAATTTCTGTTTTTTTTTAGGAGCTGCTTTAGTGATGATTTTAAAGCTTTTTTATCTTTCAGGATCATTTCAAGACATGAAATAATTCCTAATGCAAGATTTCGGTGCAACTTCATCAGATAAATCTAGACTAATTTTGATCTTTTTTATTTTTAGAATCGTTTCTTCTTTTTTTAAATAATTCACGATTAAAATTCCTCTCTTGGTAAAGAATACTTAAAACAATTTCAGGACGAATTTTTTTTAGGAGTCTTCGATTACGCTTATGCTTCATTTCCATACCTTTTAATTCGTATGAATCGAAATCATAAATTAAATTCATCGCTTCTGAAGAAGATATTTTATCAAATAACTCTCTGTTATTTTTTCCGTTAAAAGCATTATGCTTTTTAAGAACCTTAGACCATACTTCATTGTGATAATTATTCTCGTAATCTTCAAAAATACATTTATATATTTCGAGCTCTTCGGAATTCATAGATGTATTTTTTATAATGTAACTTAACTTCCATGCCTTAATTTCCTCATATTTAGATATTTCTTTTTGGCTGTAAGCACATTGAATTACAGTAAATATTGTAAAAAATAGTAGTGAGAAATTAATTTTAATTTTCATACTTTGGTTTTGGAGAATATTTAAGATTAGTTTCAATATCATTTTCGTCTAACATAGATAAAATTTCATATGTGTTTAGGTCTTCCATATAATATGATTCGACAAAGTCTTCAAAAACTTCTTCTTTTTCAATAATAATAGGATCTTTTGACGTGAAAATATTGTAAAAGAGTGTAATTGAAACTGCTATTCCAGTAAGAGCTAATAATGAACTTTTTAATTTCGTATTATTTTTACGATTTGAAATTTTCAAGGTTTTTTTAATAATTTCTTTTTCTAATTCATTTAAGTAATTCTTAGGTATTTTATATGCATTAGCATTTAAATTTATTTTTGTTTTTTTCAACAGTTTCTCTTCAAGTATGTTGAAATAACCTTTCGGCACCATAAAAGGGTTATGATTTTTATATTTCATTACTTAATTGAATTTTAATTTTCTTTACTGCATGATGATATGAAGACTTTAATGCACCAACACTTGTCTCAAGAATTTCAGAAATAGATTCGTAATTCATTTTATCAAAATATCTCATGTTAAAAACTATTCGCTGTTTTTCTGGTAATTTTGCTACTTGTTTTTGTAAAATAAGATCAGCTTCCTCCCCGTCGAAGTAAGAATCTGCTATTAGACCTTCTGCTAAAGATTCAATCCACTCTTGATTTTTGAGTCCTATTTTACTTGCCTTTGTTTTTATGAAGTTTAAGGATTCGTTGGTAGCAATTCGATACATCCAAGTATATAAGCTGCTATTTTCTTTAAAGCTTTCAATATTTAGGTGAATTTTAACAAAAGTATTTTGAACTACATCATTCGCATCATCATGGTCTATTACTATTTTTCTTACATGCCAATATAACCTTTCTTTATATTCAGAAACTAGACTGCTGAAAGCCTCTTCTCTTGAATCAGGATGCTTTAATGCTCTAACAAAAAGGGATTGTTGTTCCAAATTTTTTATTTATAAAATAGACAATTGTGAAGATAGAAAGTTTAATCCATTCTTTGAATTTGAACCCATTTTTTATAGTGTTTACTTGTTGTCAGAAGTTGTTTGTGAGTCCCTCTGGCTAGGATTTGTCCATCCTCTATCAAAAGTATTCTGTCAGCTTTTTGAATAGTAGAGAGTCTATGAGCAATAACTAATGAAGTTCTATTAAACATTAATTTATCTAATGCATATTGAACTTGTTGTTCAGATTCTGAGTCAAGAGATGATGTTGCCTCATCAAGAATTAAAAGTTGAGGGTCTTTTAATAATGCTCTTGCAATTGTAATACGTTGTTTTTGACCTCCTGAAAGTTTGTTCCCCAAATCACCTATATTTGTTTCATAACCTTCTGGAAGTTCTTCAATGAATTTATGAGCATATGCAGCTTTACAAGCATTAATAATATCCTTTCTACTAGCTTTTGGATTTCCTATCAATAGGTTGTTGGAGACAGTATCATTAAATAAAATTGATTCTTGAGTAACTAATCCTATCTGCCTATATAAACTCTTTTTATCAATTTTATTTATTGGAATACCATCAATTTCTAGGATACCCCTATCTATATCATAAAATCTATTAAGTAGATGAGTTATTGTTGATTTACCACTTCCAGAGTGACCAATTAAGGCAACCATTTCCCCTTTTTTAATTTTTAATGAAAAATTATTTATCACGGTTTTATTTTCATAACTAAAAAAAACTTTGTCAAAAACAATATCCTTCTTAAAATTGTTAATAGTAACAGAGTCTTTAGTATTTTCAAAATGATCTTCTATATTCAGGATTTCTAAGATTCGATCAGCGGCTGCATTACCTTTTTGAATACTATAATTCGCTTTGCTTATTCCTTTCGCAGGTGTTAAAATGTTGTAGGCTAAGCCCATATATACTATAAAAGTAGTTCCAGCAATAGTTTCATCTATTAGAACCATTCGACCACCAAACCAAAGTAAAATCCCAATTACAGATATACCAAGAAACTCACTTACAGGACCAGCAAAACTCGCACGATGTAACAGTTGATTAGAGAAATTATAAAAAATTTGGGTTGCTTTGAAAAATTTATTTTTGAAATATTCACTTGCCCCAAAAGTTTTTATAATTTTTTGTCCGTTTATTGTTTCATCAATTATTGAAAGGAAATCTCCCTGCTGTTTTTGAATTTGAGAAGATTTTTTTTTGAGCTTTTTTCCAAGATTAGAAATAATTACTCCACAAATAGGAATAAATATTAAAACAAATAAAGTGAGTTTTAAACTAAAAAAAAGCATTGCAAAAACAGAAAATATTATTGTTAAAGGTTCTCTGACCACCAATTCTAGAATTGATAAATATGAACTTTGAATTTCAGATACATCACCTGTGATCTTTGCCATTAGATCTCCTTTTCTTTTTTCATTAAAATAGTGGATGGGAAGTGTGGTAATTTTTTTAAATAATGAATTACGTAAATCTTTTAATATACCATTTCGTAAAAAGGTTATAAAGTATAATGCTAAGTAGTTACAAATATTTTTTAAAAAAAATAAACATAATATAAGACTAATCACAAATATAAGAGTTACCTCAGTATTTTCCGCTAATCTTTCTGAAATATAATAGTTAATATTCTCTTTTACGTAAGTTTGGATTGTTAAAACACCTTCATATTTTGCGGGTGTTAATTGTTTTTTAGTTGTCTTAAAAAGAACATTTAACATAGGGATTAATGAAACGAAAGATAAAGCACTAAAAAGAGCGTATAAAACATTAAAAAATATGTTTAAAAAAGCATATCGTTTATATTTAATGCCAAATTGTAATATTTTTTTAAATGCACTGAACATTAGTCTATAAGATCCTTAATGAAAAGATTAATTTTTTGGTTTAATCCCTTTTGGTTCTCTTTTAATGATTTTTTAGGATCGTAATTCTTGTTTACACTAAAATAAAATTTAATTTTCGGCTCTGTTCCACTAGGTCTTAAAGCAATTCTACTTCCATCTTCAAGTGAAAAGATCAGTACATCTGACTTTGGAAGATAAATTTCTTCCTTTCGTTTTGTTTTTAAATTTTTTCTAGTACTATTTTTGTAATCTTCGATAACTTGAATATTTACCCCTCCTATTTTGGAAGTTTTTTTATTTCTAAAGTCTTGCATTATTTTTGAAATATTCTCTGCACCTGATTTACCCTTTTTAGTAATTGAAAGCAGTCTTTCTTGAAAGAGTCCGTATTTTTCGAAGCATTTTAATAGAAAAGCGTAGATATTAATTCCCTGCAATTTGAGCTCAGATGCAAGCTCACAAATTACTAAGCTAGCGGATACAGCATCTTTATCTCGAACTCCACTGCCTACAAGATATCCAAAGCTTTCCTCTCCTCCAGCGATAAAGTCCAACTCTGGGTGAATATCAATAAGCCTAGCAATCCATTTAAACCCTGTTAAACAACTTTTATACTGAATCTTATATTCTTTTGCAATTATCTCTATCATTGGTGTTGACACAATAGTACTTGCAATAAATTG
>CABYBK010000014.1 GCA_902517245.1 uncultured Bacteroidota bacterium
TTTTCTATTTAAGCAAAGCTTTCAAGAAGCCCACAATGCAACTGCTGATGTTGAAGCAACTTCACGTGCTTTTTTGGAATTACTAAGATTAGATAAGTTGCACCCTGAGGCATTTGAAAATGGTAAAGCAAACACGATTGGTATAAGTAAAAAAAACACTCCTTTTGAATTAATTGGATTATCTCACAAAAACTTAAAAGAAGCTTCACTATTATTAAAAAAAGAGAAACTTGTATTTGTTAAACCTACAAAACATTTGGGAGTAAGTGATGAATTAGCTAATGCTCCATTTGCTCATTTACACAATCATTCTCAGTTTTCAGTTCTCCAATCGACTTTACGAATTAATCAATTGGTTGAGGCAACAGCAGAAGAAAATATGCCAGCTGTAGCGATAACAGACCACGGGAATTTAATGGGGGCTTTTCACTTTATAAAAGCAATAAACAATCACAATAAAAATGTAGAAGATGGTAAAAAAATCAAACCTATAGTTGGCTGCGAGTTTTATGTTTGTGATGATCATAAAGACAAAACAAGAAGAGATGATGGTTATCAAATTGTCTTTTTGGCAAAGAATAAAGCAGGTTACCATAATTTAGCAAAACTCACTTCTGCTGCTTACGTTGACGGCTTCTATTACGTGCCTCGTATAGATAAAAATTTAGTAGAACATTACAAAGATGATTTGATTGTGCTTAGTGGAAATACATATGGTGAAATTTATTCTAAAATCCTTAATGTGGGTAATCATCAAGCTGAGGAAGCGCTTCTGTGGTGGCAAAGCCAATTTGAAGATGACTTTTACTTAGAGTTGATGCGGCATGGCGAAGAAGGTGAGGATCGTGCTAATGAGGTATTGGTTCAATTCTCTCGTAAATATGATATCCCTCTAATTGCAACTAATAATATATACTACGCTAAAAAGGATGAAGCAAATGCGCATGATATTTTGCTTTGTGTAAAAGAAGGAGAGAAGCAGGCCACACCAATTGGAAGAGGAAGAGGTTTTCGCTATGGATTTCCAAATCAAGAGTATTATTTTAAGACAGGTGAGGAAATGAAAAAATTATTTCAAGACCTACCTGAAGCAATATTAAATATTCAAAAATTGATAGACAAGATTGAAATTTTTCAATTAAACCGTGACGTTTTACTACCAAAATTTCATATTCCAGATGCTCATATTGTAGAAAACGATTTAGATGGTAAAAAAGGTGAAAATAAGTATTTACGTTTTCTCACATACGAAGGGGCTAAAAAACGCTACTCTACATTAACAGAAGATATAAAGGATAGAATTGACTTTGAATTGAGAGTTATTGCAAATACTGGTTACCCAGGTTATTTTTTGATTGTTCAAGATTTCATAGCAGCAGCAAGAGATATGAATGTTTCTGTAGGGCCAGGAAGGGGATCAGCTGCGGGTTCAGTTGTGGCTTACTGCCTAAAAATAACGAATATTGATCCTATTAAGTACAATTTGCTTTTTGAGCGTTTTTTAAATCCAGATCGAGTGAGTATGCCTGATATTGATATTGATTTTGACGATGAAGGAAGAGGGCGCGTTATTGATTATGTAATTGAAAAATACGGATCTAATCAAGTTGCCCAAATCATTACATACGGAACAATGGCAGCAAAGTCATCTATTCGTGATACAGCAAGAGTACTTGATTTGCCATTAGGAGAAGCTGATAGAATAGCTAAGTTAATGCCAAATATCAAACTTGATAAAATTTTTAGTTACTCCGATCAAGAGCTTAAAGAAAAGCTCCGCTCAGAAGAAATTTCGAGGGTTAATGAAATCAAAAACATAGCAGATGAAGATTCTATTTCTGGACAGACTATACAACAAGCGAAAATCTTAGAGGGCTCTTTACGAAATATAGGAATTCATGCCTGTGGAGTTATTATTACTCCAGATGATATTACACAATTTGTTCCAGTGTCTACCGCAAAGGATTCCGACTTATATGTAACTCAGTTTGACAATTCAGTGGTCGAGGATGCAGGATTGTTGAAAATGGACTTTTTAGGGCTCAAAACTCTAACCCTAATAAAGGATACCGTTAAACAAGTAAAATATAAGTATGGTATTGATCTAGATCCTGATAACTTTCCATTAGATGATTTAAAGACATATGAGCTTTTTCAACGTGGAGAAACTGTTGGGGTTTTTCAATATGAATCTGCAGGGATGCAAAAATATCTTAAAGATTTGAAACCAACAGTTTTTGGCGATCTAATAGCGATGAATGCATTATACAGACCAGGTCCTTTAGAATATATCCCAAGTTTCGTCGACAGGAAAAACGGAAGGGAAGATATAGCATATGATCTCCCTGTTATGGGTGAGTATTTAAAAGAAACTTATGGGATAACAGTTTATCAAGAGCAAGTTATGCTATTGTCTCAAAAATTAGCCGGTTTTTCAAAAGGTGATGCGGATATTTTAAGAAAGGCTATGGGTAAAAAGATTTTTGCATTACTACAAAAATTGAAACCTCAATTTATAAACGGAGGAAAGTCTAATGGACACCCTGAGGAGGTACTTGAAAAAATTTGGAAGGATTGGGAAGCATTCGCAGCTTACGCATTTAACAAATCTCATTCAACTTGCTATGCGTGGATTGGATACCAAACAGCATATTTAAAGGCTCATTATCCAGCAGAATATATGGCTGCCGTTCTATCAAATAATATGAACGATATTAAGCAGGTCACATTTTTCATGGAAGAATGTCGTCGAATGGGGCTAAGAGTTTTAGGACCTGACGTCAATGAATCTTTTTACAAGTTTGCGGTAAATGACCAAAAGGCAATTCGTTTTGGAATGGGAGCTGTTAAAGGTGTTGGGAGAGCTGCTGTGGAGACAATTATAGAAAATAGAAAAGATGGAAAATTCAATTCAATCTTCGATTTAGCAAAACGAATTGATTTAAGAGCAGCTAATAAAAAAGCTTTTGAAAATTTAGTCCTAGCTGGAGGGATGGATTCCTTTGGGGATACAAACCGGGCACAATATTTAAACCCAGATGGAGATGGTATTACTTTTTTGGAAAAAGTTATTCGTTTTGGTGCCAAATATCAAGAGAATTTAAACTCTTCTCAAATAAGTCTTTTTGGTAAGGATACGGATCAAATCTATCAAGACTTAACGATACCATTTAGTGAACCATGGAATAATTTAGTCAAATTAAAAAAGGAAAAAGAGGTAGTTGGGATATATATTTCAGCTCATCCATTAGATGATTTTTCTCATGAGATGGATCATTACACAAATATTTCTTTGGCGGACTTAGGAGATTTAGATCATTTGATTAATCGTGAATTAAATATTGGAGGAATCGTTAATGAAGTTGAACATTTAGAAACCAGGAACGGAAAAGGCTGGGCTCGTTTTTTTATGGAGGATTTTTCAGACCAGTATGAGTTTAGGATTTTTGGAGAGGATTATTTGAAATACAGACATTTTCTGGTAGTCAACCAATTTATTAGAATTCGAGTTACCATTCGCCAAGGGTGGACTAATAAAGACACTGGAAAAGTGGGATTGCCTCGAGTAAATTTTTTAAGTTTCGAAATGCTTCAAAATACAATTGAAAACAATTCTAAAAAGTTAACTATTCAGCTCGATATCCATCAATTAAAAAGTGAAAAAATAAATGCTTTGAAGGGGCAACTAAAATCTTTTAAAGGGGATAAGCCAATTTTTTTCAATGTATATGATTCAGAAAAAAAAGTCAAGCTTACGCTTAATAGTAAAAAAATTAAAGTAAAGATTATACCAGAATTATTGAATCAGCTAGAAGATCATGACTGGTTTTATAAGCTGAATTAAAGTTATTGTAAAAAACCATCAACAAATAAAAAAAATTGATTTAAAGAAGGTAGATTCTTTAGTTAAAACAATTAAATTTGAAACTTTAATTAAAATAAAATGGCATTAGAAATTACAGATGCAACTTTTGACCAAGTTGTTTTAAAATCAAACAAACCTGTTTTAGTTGACTTTTGGGCCGCATGGTGTGGACCTTGCAGAATGGTAGGTCCTATTATCGAAGATTTGAGTAAAGATTATGAGGGCAAGGCTGTAGTCGGGAAAGTTGACGTTGACGCAAACCAAGAGTTTGCAGCGAAATATGGGGTTAGAAACATACCTACTGTATTAGTTTTTGATAAGGGAGAATTAGTTGGAAGACACGTTGGAGTTTCTCCAAAAAACACTTATGCAGAAGCGATAGATGCAGTTTTATAAGTATTAGCTTTTTAGTATTAATTGTTTGGCATATTCAAAATGCAGCGTATATTTGCAATCGCCAAATGAGGTCTGGTAGTTCAGTTGGTTAGAATACATGCCTGTCACGCATGGGGTCGCGGGTTCGAGTCCCGTCCAGACCGCACTCTAAAATGTTGTGTGTTGTTAGTTAAGGTAAAAATTACCTTTTATTAGCAGCTAATGAGAAGCTTTCCAACTTATGGGAGGCTTTTTTTGTTTAACTTTTTACTTTATTCCTACTGAATTGCTCCTTTAATGCTAAATATTAGCTAGTAAATTATTATTTTTACATACGGTCAACTTTATTCATTATCAACAACTTAAAAAAAAATATAACTTTAATTGTTTTTTCTTTGATAGCACACATTGTGTTTTCTCAGGAAATTAACATTAATGTTGATATATCTACTGAAATAAGATCAAAGAGAGTTAAACTCGCTTTGGAAGTAAATAAGAAGAAAGATCTTTATTTTAACGGTACCGTTAAAGTTGCATTTGGCACTAATTCTAGTACTCTAACAACTTACACTGTTGGGACTATTTCCGATTCAGAAAGCTTTAATTTAAAGACTTACAGTTTTGATAAAGATGCGCTTTCTCCAGGGACAAATTACATATATAAATGGTGGGTGGAAACAAATTCTTCTGCTGTAGGAACCATTGAACTAGATCCAGTAAGTTTCACAACTCCTAGTAGCTTCGATGTTTTACCTTATCAAAAATTCCAAATACCAGAGGAAGGAATGAAACAAGGTGACACCATCGGTTTTATAAAGTATGAAGATACAGCTGGCACCTGGCAAAAGGTCCAAACATATTACAAGACAACTTTAGGTCTAAAAACAGACGGTACTCTTTGGGCATGGGGAAGGAACGCCAAGCGACTTATAATAAATCCAGCTAGCGAATCAGAAGTTGTGTATGAGCCCCTTCAAGTAATTATGCCACCAGAACCAGATGATTTTGACCAAGATGGAGACGGGTACTTTGATGCTGATGAAGATTTAAATAATGGTCAATCAGACAAAGCAGACTCTGACAGTACTCCGACTGATTCTGATGGAGATGGTTTTTCAGATGCTTTTGAAACCCTTATTGGAACAGATCCAAATGATGGTGAAATTACTTGGGAAGACGATCAAAAAATTTATGATTACTACATTACGAATCTTGTCAATTCAAGTAACCAGTTATTATTTCACGATTTTGCTGTTTCAAGAACAGCAGTTCTTGGTATTGAAAAAACCTCAAGAAAATTATATTATTGGGGTGATGGAAACGGTAATATTCATCTTAATTCAAGATATCACAATTCTCACCTTCAAAACAGTAAACATTTAGTTGACAACCCTGATTCAAACATTTTACCCATAAATTATGCCTTGGGGGAATTGCTTTCTGGAGAGCAGGTTTTAAATGATTTCCCAGTTGTTATTGACACATTACTAAGATGGGATAAGGTAGCAATATCCAATAATTATGATACACCAAAAATACCAAACCTAAATAATTTAGGAACTGTTTTTGATACCACTGCAGCTGGAATAACAGAGGACGGAGCGCTTTATGTATGGGGTGTTATTGATGGGCTTATGCTTCCCAATTATGTAAATGTTAGTAATGGGAAAACTTGGAAAGATGTTAAAGTAGGAGATGCAATAATTGCCCTAGCCACAGATGGAACTATTCATGAGATAGGAATGGAAATTCCAACAACTGCTAATGCATCTACATTAGACAGGGATAATGACGGTGTTCCAGATGTAGACGACGCTTTTGAGTGGGATCCTGCATTTCAGTACGATAATGATGATGATGGATTTCCTAATAAAATAGAAGATCAGGTTGGAACAGATAAAAATAATCCAGATACAGATGGAGACGGTGTTTTAGATGCTGAAGATCAGCTTCCATTGGACTCAAATTATTCTAATGATGCAGACTTTGATGGATTACCTGACGAACTAGATCCTAATGATGACAACTGGGATAGTGATGGAGATGGAGTTCCCGACGGAGAAGATGCTGACCCAGCAGATAGCTCAAAGCGTTGGGATTGTGATAAAGATGGAGTAAGTGATGAAGAGGAATGGGAACGAAATGCAGATCCATGTGTATTAGATACTGACGGAGACGGTGTTGAAGATAAAGATGATAAATATCCGAGATCTTACTTCTATAAGTATGATAGCGATAATGATGGACTTCCTGATGCACTTGAGACAGTAAATGGAACAGACCCAAATAACCCTGACACTGATGGGGATACATATCTTGACGCTATCGCAGCCTCGAAATTTGATACATTCAGAGAAGCTGCAAATAGTTTAGACTGTTCTTTGGGCTGGGAAAGATGTGATCAATGGCTTTATTTCTGGAGATTTTGGGATATAAAATACGACTGTAATGGTGATGGTTGGGTATCTTGGGAAGAGTGGGAAGGAATAAGTCCTGCATGTCAAAATTTAAAACCAAGGGATGAGTTTCCCAATGATCCTAACTATACCGCAGATACAGATCGCGATGGTGATCCTGATGAAATAGATGATGACGACGATAATGACGGCTTCAAAGATGTTGTTGAACTAGACTCTAATGTTAACACTGATCCAAAAGACTGGGAAAGTCAGCCTGAGGATATGGATGGAGATTGGTTAGCAGATGCAATTGAAATCTCTATTGGTTCTGATCCAAATAATTGGGATACAGACGGTGACGGTTCTGGAGATGGTTGGGATTCATGGCCATTAGATCCAACTATTGCATGGGATGATGATAAAGATCGATTAGAAAATTGGATTGAAGAAAATAGACTTGGAACTGATCCTCAAAAGGCCGATACGGATGGTGATGGAGTAAGCGATAAAGATGATCTTTTTCCTTTAGATGCAACTCAATCTAGTGATACTGATGGTGATGGACTATCTGATAGTTATGAAAATGCTCAGGGGATGAATCCAAACAGTAAAGATTCTGATGGAGACGGTTATTATGATGCTCCTTGTGATCGAAATAAAGAAATTTATTATACGGATCCTGATACAGGATTTTCTTGGTGGACTGATAATTGGAGAGAGTGCGATGGATATTGGGCGCAAAATCCAAATAATAATAATAATTGGCAATATTACCCTAGTTCTTGGGTAGAAGACAAATTCCCTACTAATGCCAATGAATGGGCAGACAATGATGGTGACGGCACTGGAGACAACTCAGACACAGATGACGACAATGATGGCACTATAGATACAGAAGATGATTTCCCTAATAATCCTGCTGAACAGAAAAATACAGACAAACCAACCATAGCAAATGGATACCTGACAGATGATGATAATGACGGGGTTTATGGAGAGGATTACAATAATGATGGATGGGTTGAAGAGACAAGTGGTGATAGAAGAAGATTTGACTTCATTGGAAATAATCAAGATTTAGATGATGATGGTGATTTGTATTTAGATGTTGACGAAATAGCGAGTGGTACAGATCCATTAGACCCAGACGATTTTCCAGGGTCTACTTTTAGAGATCAAGATAAAGACGGTCTATCAGACGGCTATGAAATAAACAACAATACAGATCCAAAAAACTGGGATTCAGATGGAGACGGAGTTAGTGATGGTTGGAAATACCCACATAAGTGTGGCACTTGGGGTAGCTCTAATCATAAAATATTTATCGAAATACCAAAAGCCTCTGCAACAGTAAATCCAGACACATATTATATTATGATGATTGGATATAATGAAAATTACGATAATAGAACAACCGTTTCTTATACTGTTTCAACAAGCATAAACGGGACTCAATTATTAAATCATTTTGCGACCGAGCTAAATAAAATTGGACAAATCACTCACAATACTAACCAAACTCAAACATACTCAGCTACTGTAAGTGACAACCTATTAATTATTTCTCTAGATAATCCCCAAAGAAAATTTCATTATGATGCATTTAACACCGTAATAGGCCCAAATAATACTATTTACCTTGATAAGCATGATCACGATTCCCATTTTTGGAAATCAGATTTTTATGTTCTTCCAGCTACAGGGAATAATATCAATGACATGTGCGAAGGATGGAATATGAGATATGGATATGGAGGATATAAAGATCAATCTAATTCGGAGTTTGATTTGCTCAGAGATGCTTTCCCTAATGACCCTAACGAATTTTGGGATACAGATGGAGATGGAACAGGTGATAAGTCTGACACTGACATCGATGGAGATGGAATTTTAAATTCCGTTGATCCAATGCCATATAATTCTACCCAAAGTCTTGATACTGATTCAGATGGATATTTAGATAATATTGATCAAGATGATGATAATGATTGGAGAATAGATGTAGATGAAGCGCATAATTCTACCGATCCTCTTGATAGTAACTCTAGGGCATCAGCAGATGCTGACGGTGATGGTCTTTCTGATAGCTATGAAGCATCTATAGGATCAAACCCTAATGACTGGGATAGTGACAACGATGGAATTAGTGATGGCCCTTTAAGAAAAGCAATTGCTAGTGGACAAAATTGGAATGTTCGAATAGATATTCCAAATGCAGGTTTCTCGACTATTATCGGGGACGAGTATTTCATAACTTTAAATGGTCATAATCAAGATTATGACGATAGATTATTAGTAACATTTGATGGTCAAACCTCAAAAACAGGCACTCAATTACTAAATTATTTTGCAGCTGCCTTAAATAACGTTGGTAAGGTACTTCATGATAGTGGGACTCAAGAAACTTTTACAGCTTCGGTTTCCGGAACTAGATTAACTATAGCAGGTAATGATACATCAAAGAATTTTCACTTTGAAGCATTTGTTACAATACCAGGAGCTAACAATAAACTTGTCTTAGTTAATCATGATTGGAGATACCATTGGTGGAAATCAGATGTGCTTCAACAAAAAGATGAAAATGCTTGCTGTGGGTCAGATAAATATGACGCTATTGTAAATAAGCGGCATTTATTTTTGATGGATGCATTCCCTAATGACCCTAATGAATTTTGGGATACAGATGGAGATGGTATAGGGGATAATTCTGATACAGATATCGATGGAGATGGCTATACAAACGTAAATGATAAGATGCCTTTCGACCCAAGAGATCATTTAGATACTGATAATGATGGGATTGGAGATAGTTTAGATGACAACAAAGATGGAGATAATTTCCTAGATTTTGATGATCCAAACCCAACCGTCTTTACTCCAGCTGATGGAGGACAAGATGCAGATAATGACGGTTTTTCTGACGGGTATGAAAGAAGTATTGGTACGGATCCAAACGATTGGGACTCAGACGATGACGGTGTAAGTGATGGTTGGCAATACCCTCAAAGAGACGAATCTGTTAACTGGAATGTTACAATTGATATACTCTCCACATCCGCAAAGCCTCAGTTTGGCGATGAATATAAATTACAAATTGAGGGATATAATAATTGGAATAATAGAACAGAATTAAGCCTTACTGTAAGCACGACAACTACAGCTAGTGAAATATTACAATATTTTAATAGTCAAATCAATAGTTTGGGTAATGTACAATACATTGAAAATGGTACTACATATAATGAATCGATTTCTTCAGTTGTTTCTTCAACTAAATTAATTATTAGTGGAAATGATTTTGATAGAGATATTAATATTAACGCCTTTAGCACAATAGTAAACGGCACAAAATTAATACTGTCGGATGATTACGGAGATTGGAATTGGAAGAGTAATTTCTTTGCCCAAAGAGACCCAAATAAAGGCCATGGAAACTTTTATTTTTACGGAGAAGGAAGGACTCAGAGCCAACTAAAAGGTGAACTTTTTATAGATGCATTCCCAAATGATCCAAATGAGTATTGGGATACAGATGGGGACGGTATAGGAGATAATGCTGACACTGATATAGACGGCGATGGACTTACAAATGTATACGAGTTAACCCCAAGAGAACCTAAGCATTCAGGATCTGGATTCTATTTACATTCAAAATCAAACCCTTATTTGGTAGATTCAGACTTTGATGGAGTTGATGATAAATCAGATGGTATTCCTTGGAATGACAGAGAATCTGTAGATTTTGATGGTGATTTTAGAGGGGATGAAAATGATGACGATGACGATGATAACGATGGTTTGTCAGATCTTCAGGAAATAAATTTAGGTCTTAATACTAATAATAAAGATTCTGATGGGGACGGTTTTTCAGACGGCTGCGAAGGGATTGGATTTGATTCTCACGATGCTAATGGAAATTGGATAGAAACAATTAAAGTAGTTGGAACTGTATCACAAACAATTGCTGGGGAATCATATTCTATTTTTATTGAAGGTTGGAATGATTGGTCAAATAGAAAAGAAATAAAAATAACGACTGCATCTCCAACTTCTGCAACTTCGCTTCTTTCTCAATTTGCTAATGAGATTAATTCAAATCATAGTTCAATTAATTTTAAAGATTGTTGTTACAATGGACAGGAAAGACCAGGTGTAGAACAAATTTCTGCATCAGTTTCAGGGACATCCTTAATAATTAAAGGAGTTGATTCAAGACCCCAGCTTAATATTCAAACTTGGGAATGGAGAGGTGTAATTAATATAGCAACAAGTTTCTGTTCTTGGCAAAACGAAGACAGATTCCCAGATGATAAAACGGAATGGTATGATCGTGATTGGGATGATATTGGCGATAATGAGGACTTAGATGATGATAATGACGGTCTCTCAGATGCTAAAGAGATAGCTCTAGGAACAAACCCCTATTATTGGGATACAGATGGAGATTATAGAGGAGATGATTGGGATCAAATGCCATTGGACATTACCTCTTTTGAAGACATGGACGGAGATGGAATTCCCGATTTTACAGTTGTGGACACCAATAATGATGGTTTTTATGATCCTGATATTTGGGGAGGACCAGATGCAACAACATATGTAGATCCAGATGTTGATGGAGACGGAATATCAAACACAGATGAGGACAATGGTGTAACAGACAGATATCAACCTGATTCTGATTGGGATGGATATAATGATGGAGTAGATGTATTTCCTGTTTGGCATGAAGAATGGTATGACACTGATTCGGATGGTATAGGAAACAATGCTGACCATGATGATGATGGAGATGGTTTTAGTGATTTGGATGAAGCTTTTAATCAAACAGATCCATTAGATGCATCAAAAAAACCAAGTGAAGATCAAGATCAAGATTTCTTATCTGACGCTTATGAGGCTAAAATTGGTACTTCAACTTCAAAAGCTGATACAGACGGTGACACATATAAAGATGGAATAGATTTTTTCCCACTAAATGAAAATGAATGGCTTGATTCAGATAATGACGGGGAAGGTAATAATCAAGACCAAAATGATGACAACGATCATTTAAGTGACTTTATTGAAAAGCTAGGAAATGATTTAAATTTATGGAATTTAAATCCCTTAATTTATGACCATGATACTTCACTACCAAATGATGAGGATTGGGATGGTGTTCCTGATGTTTTAGAAAATGCATTAAAACAATCTTTTCAGAATAAATATAATTCTTCAAGTAACCAGATAAAAAGAGAACTATATAGAGGTACCAAGGGATTATGGAGGCCTGGGTATTTTTGGGACGGTAATATATATACTGGGAATCATTGGGATGGAACCGGAAGGACACATGTTCAATACGATTTAGACTCTGACAATAATGGAACACAAGACCATCTTGAAACAATTGATTTCAATGATATAGATGGAGACGGAACACCTAACCATGAAGATCATGATTCTGATAATGATGGTACACCAGATGGCTGGGATATGGCAATTTTTGATCAAAGAGGGAATCATGATTCCGATTTAGATTATATATCTGATAACGTCGATATCGATAAAGATGGGGATAAACTACTTAATTGGTGGGAGCGTTATTATGGAACTGATCAATTTGATACTGACTCGGATGACGATGGAACAATCGATCCATACGATTATGTTCCATTTGACGAGAGAGTTCAGAGTCAATCTCAATTTAATAATATGTTTGCCCCAACTCAGATTGGCAGTCTGGCTAATTGGAAAAGAATAAGCACCTGGAATTATGGTCAATCAGGAGCATCTTATGCTGCTATAAATACAAGTAATGAGCTTTACGTATGGGGAGTAAATTACGGCTCTCTTCCTGTTCATGATAGTAAATCACTTAATGCTTGGGAAAATGGTGAAGAATATGGTTTTGTAATTTCTTCACCAACAAGAGTTAGGGCGGAAGAGTCTTGGGATAATATTACACTTGGATATAAGTTTGGAATCGGATATGCCACCGATGGAACTTTTTATAGTTGGGGTAGAAATTTAAGTAGTCAACTTGGAAAAGGTAAGCCAACAACATATGAAACCTTCTCACAACCTAAAATATATCTGGGTAAAATCACACAGATAACTGCTGGTGAACAACAAGCTGGTATAATCAATCAAGATGGTAAAATGAGGATGATCGGTTCCAATGACCAGGGGCAATTAGGAACTGGTGCAACTAATGATAATACTCCTAAAGAGTTAGATTGGGATGATATAACAGGCAATATTAAAGAAGTAAAGGTTACAGAAACTGAAACCCAAATAATTACGGATCAAAATGAAATTTGGGCTTATGGAGATAATTTATATGCTCAATTAGGAAGGGGTACTCGGGACACTAAAGCAGAAAATTTTGAAGCTAAAAAAATTGATGTCTCTGGATGGAGTGAGGTATATGCTATAACCGAGCATGTATATGCTTTTAAAACAGACGGGACTCTTTGGGCTTGGGGGAAAAACAAGAACTTTGATTTAGGGCTTGGATTCAAAAGCGAATTTGTAGCAACCCCAACTCAGGTTACAGGAGTAAATAAAAGTGAAATGAAAGACTTCTCTCCTGTCAATGGTGGGTTTGTTTACATAAAAAATAATGGAGAATTATGGGGTGCTGGTGCTAATTTCTATACTGGGTCATGGTTCCCCTTAAGTTCGCCAAGAAAAATTGGAAGATATAGTGATTGGTCACATTTTCATGACTTTATGAATAGTGAGCTAAACATACTCATAGAAAAAACAAATGGATCAATTTGGGGCGCTGGCGCAAACTGGAATAGTGTTTTAACAGAGGATCCTTGCCCTGATCCAAAAAATCAGATTGAAAAACTTACTATTACACATCCAAACCAATATCAAGAAACAGTTTTTGAAGTTGCTCAGATAACAGGTAATGCAACTATAACAATTAAAATAAATGACATTAGTCTAACAGTATCAAATGTTTCAAGTTCAGCAAGCTTTGTAACTGATATAAAGACTCTATTCGATGCAAATACTACCCTTACAAATGCACTTACCATTACTGTTACACCAACAGGATCCGGAAGCTCTACGCTACACTTTAAATCAAAAGCTTATCAACAAAATAAATATTCTTTTTCAATTACAGATAAATCAACAACAACTCTATTTTCGGGGCCTACTTCAACCGGATCCCCAACAGTTCCTATAAGTTTTAGTGATACTGTAAAGAATATTTCAGGCGTTGCTACTTACACTGTGAATTTAAGTGGAAGTAGGATCGAAGCTTCGGCTAGCAATCTTACTGATGCAGTTGCTAATATCAAAAACGCAATAGAAACTTCCAATAAAATTGATGGCTCGTCTTATAGTTTAACGGTAACGAATACAAATTCTATCTTAATAGAAAATATTTGGAATAATAGTTTCTTTATAACTACTGAGTTACAAAATTCAAATACTTCATCTAGCTCCTTTACTGTTACATCAACTCAGTCCAAGTTAAGTGTTGATTGTAATCCAAACTTTGTTGATGACTTAGTTGAAATTTTTGATTCAAGTAACACTTGGGACAAGATTTCAATGGGTTATAAACATGTAATTGGGCTCACAAATTCAGGACAACTTTATAGTTGGGGTAGAAATGATCAAAATCAATTAGGATTAGGAAATAATGTAGGAAGATGGGATATAAAAAGAACACCTACACTGATACCAACTGTAAAATCAAGTTCTGTAACCCAGACATTCAGAGCTGTGGACGCTTCTGCCGAGGTAAGTTTTGCAATTACAACAAGCAATACAATGTTCGCATGGGGAGATAATGACCTAGGGACCTTAGCTGTTGGTGATTATTCAGATAAAAACCAACCAACACTTGTAAAAGGAAATATAAGTTGGAAATCAAATTTAGGCGGTTTTAGATTCCAGGTTGCTTTGGACCAAAATGATACTCCCTATGGATGGGGTTACAGGAAATTTGGCCAGCTGGGAGCACTTGGTAAGGTGAAAGGAGATGATATTGTTTGGGCGACAAATTTAAGTGAATCTCAGGGAACCATTGAATCTTTAAATGGGGGAGAATATCTTATTGCAACCAAAGAGTTTGTAAATTACTTAAATACTGTCTATAATTTCGAATACTCTGGTACTGCAAGTTCCACAGCAAAAAATAATGCAAATTCAAATGGGACTATTCAGAAAGCTCCTGAGAGTAATAACTCACCAAGTTTAAAACTTAGTAAAGGTAGTCCAGACAGCAGAAAAAATGTAGGTAAATGGAAAATTAAAAAATCCAAATCAGGTTATTCAGGAAAATCAGCAATTGGAGAAACGTCAAGTCTAATGACTCAAGAAACACCATATACTTTTGATATTGTTGATGTTAATGAAAAACCATCAAATATAATTTTGGAAGGTATTTCTAGTAAGATAAGTAAAAAAGGGGAACAATTTATTGCTAATATCACAGTAACTGATCCAGATTTTGATGATATTCTAACGGTTATTGTTCCATCAAATTCTCCTAATGTAAGTAAGTTTGAAGTTAAAAATCAAAAACTATATTTTGATTCCTCTTCCAGTAAAGCATCTGCACCTTACCAGGTCATTCTTCGTGCAACTGACTGGGAGGGATTAAGCTTAGAGAAACAGTTTGAAATTATGTATGATGCTGAAGGGAATCTCTTAGTAGAAGAAATCAACTCAGGAGCAGGAGCAGCCCCAGCCTACAATGCTAGATTTATAGATTCAGATGGCGATGGTTTTGTAGATGCAGACGAAATTGCTATTGGGACCGACCAATTTGACTTTAGGAGTTATCCTACTGATATTGATAGAGATGGAATTTTAGACTTTTTCGATGGGGACATTGATAATGATGGATATCTAAATGAAGATGACGAGTTTCCGTTAGACCCTCTAGAATGGATTGACGCAGATGGTGATGGAATACCTGATAATGCTGATCAGGATGATGACAACGATGGAGTTCCTGATATATCAGTCAATTGGAGAGAAGATTACTTAATTCAAGATTTATTTCCGAATGACCCGAATGAGTCAACAGATTTTGATAGAGATGGAATTGGAGATAATAGTGACCCAGATGATGATAATGACGGTGTAGATGATAATGAGGACGCTTTTCCATTGAATCCTTATGAGTGGCTAGATTCAGATAATGATTCTATAGGAGATAATGCAGATTTGGATGATGACAATGATGGTTATTCAGATTTTGATGAAACTTCAGTTGGTACAAACCCCTTAGACCCCAATGACTATCCTTCAGATCTCGATGGAGATTTTGTTCCTGACATTATTGATTCAGATAGAGATGGGGATGGTATTTCAAATGATTTTGATAATGCACCCGATCTGTACAATCCAGATCAAGAGTTTGTTGAAGATGGTAACCATTATGGTCTTACTTTCCAAGAATTCTTTTCTCCAAATGGGGATGGTGTAAATGATTATTTTGAAGTTGGAGAGATCCAGCGGTACCCTAACAACGAAGTTTGGATTTACGATAGTGCAGGTAACCTAGTATTTAATAAAAAAGAATATACTAACGATTGGCAAGGCAATGTAAATGGAAACCCATTGCCCAAAGCAAGTTATTTATATCGAGTAGATGCCGATTCTAATGGATCTATTGATTATCAAGGATGGATATTTTTAACACGTTAAATGTGAAGTATAGGTTTTTATTTCTCCTTCTATTTCCCCTTTTTAGTAATTCCCAACAAGAATCTTTCCTAGCTAATTATAGGCTTCAAATGAGCCTAATCAATCCTGCATACGCAGGTTCGGAAGCTAAAAATATGATTGCCTTAACTTCAAGAAATCAATGGGTGTCATTAGAAAACTCTCCTAAAACACAGGTAATGACATTTTCATCTGAAAGGGGTAAAAATGTTGGTTTAGGATTATCATTTATTGCAAATAATTTTTTTGTTGAAAGAAATACCGCTTCCTATATCGATTTTTCTTATAAACTCAATTTTACAAATGAAACTGCTCTTTATTTAGGACTAAAAGCAGGAGCAACATTTTATAAGGAAAATCTTTTAGGACTAACAAGCTCAAGCTTAAGTATAGACCCCGCTCAAGGACTATTTTCGAGAGTTAATCCCAATTTAGGGATTGGTATGTTAATTCAATCTCCTGTTTTTTGGTTCTCATTTTCTGTTCCAAGATTATTTAATAGTGGGGGAAATTCTGAATTTTCAATTACCAGTACTGATCGGGTACATACATATTTTGGAAGTGGGGTTAATCTGAAAGTCAATGATAGTTTTTTTTTAAAACCAAGTATATTAATTAGAACCGTAAGTGACCTCAGTACTACAGCAGATTTTTTAGCACTCGTTAGTTATAAAAACACTTTTGATTTTGGGGCTTCTTATAGGACAAATAATTCGTTAGGACTTATATCTTATTTTTCTTTAAAAAGCTTTCTAGATATTGGATATGCCTATGAAACACCACTAGAGATTGGTTTATCGGGACTGAGTATTAGTACCCACGAGATTTCATTAAGATTCAAATTTGGATCAAATCCTAACACAGAAGAAACAACACCTGAAGATTAGTTAGGCTGGAAGTGTCAATTACTTTCTTTACAGTCGCATTTAGAGCGTTTCATTTGAATTGCTCTACTTAAAGGGACTTTGAATAGTTTTCCTTGGACCTTGTTGCATTCCACTCTTAAATCATTACATGGGAGTAAATAATAACATTTTTGACCAGGTTTATTACATATATAAACAAAATCTTCACTTATAGTATTTTTTGAACCTAACTCAGCAGATGTAAAAGAAGCTATTAAAATGCTAAATGTCAAAAATATTTGTAAAACAAGATTCATAAATCCAAATTTATTTTATAAATATAATACAAAATACAGATAACTTAATCTTGTATCTTTTTTTTACAGTTTACTTTTTTAAATATTTGGCAATAATTATAATGATTTCAAATAAGATTGTCTAATCATTTTTGCTGTTTGATATCCAGATATATGACTCCACCCAGGAGGATAAAAAATATAACGCAATTTATTTAAAATACCTGGAGCGTTTATCACATCACGAGCAAGGTGAATAATTTCTCCAAAATAGACATGAACGAAATTCCCAGAATCAATAGGCCTAGTAATTCCATAATCGATATCTAAATTTGGGTTTTCTTCTTGATAGGTTCCAAAGATACGGTCCCAAATATTCAAAAGATTACAATAATTAGTATCTAAGTATAACGGATTTCTAGCGTGATGAACTCTGTGATGTGAAGGGGTAAGTATAATTTTATTTAAAAAACCAAAACGGGCGTCTTTTATTAAATTTTCACCAACATGGATGAAGGCACCGTAGGTTCCATCTATAAACATAATTGTAAACAACATAATGGGATCAATTCCCATTAAAATACATATGGAAGTTCGAATAAAGTCAGCATAAGGGGCCTCTAGAAAAAAATGTGCATGAGAAACACTCAGGTTCATTTCTTCTGGGCTATGATGTGTAGCATGAAGACACCAGAATAAACGTACTTTATGAGCTAGAAAATGGTATATAAAATGTGCAAATTCCCAAACTAAATATCCATAAATAAACCAATACCAGGTCATAGATGTTTTAATAATGGCTAAAGGTTCAAGAGCTCCTATACAGAATGCTACCATCCCAATAGCAATAAATCGCCCTATGATTCTATTAAATAAATAAATCAAAAAAATGACCTTATAAACTTTAGTTTGAGGTTTTTTATAAACAAGACCCATAAAGACTTCAATAAATAGAAGTAAGGGTATAATTGGTAATATTAGCGCAACAATTCCATCATAGCTTAGCAATAATGAGTAATCTTGTTTTTGGAGTATTTCAATAAATTGGTTTACACCAAAAAACCTTAATATCTCATTCCACAATGAATTGAAAAATGACATTTTCAAAATTTTTAATTAGAAAGATAAAATAATTTAAACTTTTTAAATTAGTTTCTGTCTAATTTCTAAAAAAATATCAAAACAAGATAAGCTTAGACTAGGTATAAATGAAATTATATTTTAGCTTCGCAAAAAAATCATTAACCATAAAAGTCTATTCATTACATTCTAATCTTAAAGCAAAATTTTTTTAAGACAATATTTAATTGAAAAGACCTTAATTTAATCATTAATGGCTGAAAAAACTACTAAAAAAAATGCAAGAAAATGGGTCTTGTTTATTTTAGGATTTGTTATTATAGCTTTATCATTTCAATTGTCAAAAACAATTATTGATAGTAATCCTCCACCTAGAAAAAAAGCAAAAAGTACAATAAAAGATGTCTACACTATTAGTGTAAAAAACGGTCCTTATCAAGTACAAATTCCATCGAAAGGAGTGCTTCAAGCATATAAACGCGTTAGAATTACAGCTCGGGTTCAAGGGATAATGCAAACTATAAATCCACTTTTTAAGTCAGGGCAAGAATATAGATCAGGTCAAACATTAACAAAAATTGAACCCTCTGAGTATCGAGCAAATGTTATCTCTAAACGCGCCTCACTTTATAATTTAATAACTTCTATCTTACCAGATTTGCAATTGGATTTTCCGAGTGCTTACGGACAATGGAATAATTATTTGATGGGATTTGACCTAGAAAAACCTGTTCCTATATTACCTGCTATGGAAGAAAAAGTTAGACTATTTGTCTCTGGGCGGGGGATTATTTCTTCTTATTACTCATTGCAAAATTTAGAAAAGACTTTAACATTTTATGAGATTAAAGCACCTTTTAATGGAGTTTTAGTAAGTGCTAATGTTACTGAAGGCTCTTTAATTAGACCTGGGCAAGAGCTTGGAGAGTTTATTGCTCCAGGTGATTATGAGTTAATGGTAGCTCTGCCAAAGTCTTATGTTTCTAAAATAGCTAGAGGTGCACAAGTCAAGGTAAAATCAATTGATACCAGTCAGATTTATACGGGAATAGTTTCCAGAATAAATGCAAAAGTTAATAGTAAAACCCAATCGGTAGAAGTTTATATTCGAATGCGAGATTCTCGCCTAAAAGAGGGGATGTATATGGAAGCTGACATAAATGCAATGGAATTTAACAATGTGTTTGCATTAGATAGGGGGCTACTTAATGAAGCTGAAGAAATATTTGTTGTTCAAAACGGGAAATTAATTTTAAAAAAGGTAAATCCGATTCATTTTACAGAGACACTTGTAATTACAAGAGGCCTTAATGATGGGGAAAAAATTGTTGCACAACCTTTGATAGGTGCTTTCTCAGGTATGGAAATAAATCCTATTCCATACAATATATCTAAGTAATCTTTTTTATGAAAAAAATAATTAATTATTTCATAAAATACCATGTTGCTGTAAACGTAATTATTATTGCATTTTTACTTTTTGGGACTTTAGGATTAAGGTCATTAAAATCCTCATATTTCCCTCTTACTGAATCACATGTCGTTCAAATATCTGCTATTTATCCCGGTGCCTCACCTGCGGAAATCGAGGAAGGTGTAATCTTAAAAATTGAAGATAATCTTAAGGGACTCAGAGGAGTTGAAAGAATTACATCAATTTCAAGAGAGAATTCGGGATCCATAACCGTTGAAGTTGAGGAAGATTTAGATATTAATTTTATGCTTTTGGAGGTTAAAAATGCTGTTGATAGGGTTCCAAGCTATCCAACTGGGATGGAGCCTCTTGTGGTTTCTAAACGCGAACCCAATCGATCTACAATTAATTTTGCTCTTACCGCGCTAAATACAAGCCTTTTAGATCTTAAAAAAATTGGGCGTCAAATAGAGAATGACTTAAGGGCCCTACCAGGAATATCTCAGATAAACGTTTCTGGTTATCCAGAGGAAGAAATCGAAATAGCTGTAAATGAAAACAAGCTTTTAGCTTATGGACTAAGTTTTAATGAAGTAGCTCGAGCAGTTGCTAACACTAATATAATTGTTACTGGAGGGCGAGTAAAAACTAATGCTGAGGAATTTTTAATAAGGGCTAATAATAAGTTTTATTATGCTAATGAGCTTTCAAATATTGAGGTTTTATCTCTTCCGGATGGGACTCAAGTTTTATTGAAAGATCTGGCTGAAGTTCAGGATCGCTTCTCTGAAACACCAAATAGAAGTTTTTTAGAAGAAGAAGTTCTAATTAACATAAGTGTAAGCTCAACAAATTCAGAAGATGTAATTTCTTCAGCCGAAACTATTCGTAATTATATTAAAAATTTCAATCAGTCAAATGAAAACCTAAAATTAGAGGTCTTAAACGATGCTTCAGTAACTCTAACTGAACGCACTGAATTGTTAGCTAAAAATATATTTCAAGGGATGCTTCTGGTACTTCTTTTTCTTTCTATATTTTTAAATTCTAGAATGGCTTTCTGGGTAGCTTTTGGCCTTCCTGTTTCTTTTCTAGGGATGTTTATATTTGCTCCAATCTTTGGACTTACTATAAACGTATTATCAACTTTCGGGATGATTATTGTTATTGGTATTTTGGTAGATGATGCAATTGTTATTGCTGAAAATATATACCAGCAATATGAAAAAGGAAAGTCACCTTATAGAGCAGCTATTGACGGAGTTCTTGAAGTTATACCTCCGGTAGTTTCAGCCATTATTACAACAATCTTAGCTTTTTCTCTTTTTTTATTTTTAGATGGAAGAATCGGTGAATTCTTCAGCGAGTTATCAATTGTAGTAATGTTAACACTTTTTATATCTTTAATAGAGGCGTTGATAATATTACCTGCGCATTTGGCACATTCTAAAGCTTTATTGAAAAACAATAAAGAGCCAAAGGATTTGGTGTCCAAAGCTTTTTCTAAACTTAGGGAAGTTAATAAACTTGGAGATCAATTTATGAAGTCAATGCGAGATAATCTTTACGAACCGTTTTTAAAATTTTCACTGAATAATCGTTTTTTAATAATAGCAATTTTTATAGCTATGCTTTCGCTAACTATAGGCTCTTTTGGTGGAGGAATTATAAGAACAGCTTTTTTCCCATCAATTGCTTCAGATAGAATATCCATTAATTTGATTATGCCTAATGGTACAAATGAGAAGATTACAGATTCTATAATCTCTCACATAGAGAAGACGTCCAAACTTGTTAATTCAGAGTTTACCAACAAATATTTAAAGGGTACTGGTAAGTCATTATTTGTAAATACAATTAAAACTTTAGGGAATGGTGCCTCCAGAGCAAACCTTACGATTAACTTGTTACCAGGAGAACAACGGCCAGATATAATTCGATCTCAAATGGTGTCTTCTCGAATTTCAGAGCTTGTAGGCCCTCTTATTGGAGTAGAAAGTGTAGTTTACGGATCAGGATCGAACTTTGGGGGAAAACCTGTTTCGGTTTCTTTACTGTCTAACAATATAAAAGAATTAAAAAAAGCAAAATCTGAACTAAAGCAAGCTTTAAGTTCTAATGCATTACTCAAAGATATTGAAGATAATGATCCTGCTGGAATTAAAGAGATTACTTTAAATTTAAAGGAAAATGCTTACTCTTTAGGCTTGGATTTGCAATATGTAATGAGCAGAGTTCGAGCTGGATTTTTTGGTGTACAAGCTCAACGATTCCAAAGAGGGCAAGACGAAATTCGAGTTTGGGTTCGATACAAAAAAGAAGATCGCTCTTCAATTTCACAATTAGAAGATATGAAAATCGATCTGCCTAATGGAAATTTGATTGCTTTAAAAGAGGTAGCGACCTATTCAATAAAAAGGGGGGATGTTTCTATAAATCATCTAGACGGCAGAAGAGAGATTCAAGTTTCAGCCGACCTCAAAAATATTGAGGAATCTTCTGCAACCGATATAATGACTGATATACGCACAAATATAATGCCTTTAATTCAAGAGAAATATACTTCGGTAAGTGCTTCATACGAAGGACAAAACAGGGAGGCTTTTAAACTAATTAATTCTTTATCAGGAGCGGGGATACCTATATTAATTTTAATTTATATCACCATTGCATTTGCATTTAGAAGTTTTTCGCAACCAATTTTACTTTTTTTACTGATTCCCGTAAGCCTAATTGGTGTTGCATGGGGACATTGGGTTCATAACTTTTCTGTTTCTATCATTTCTTTATTAGGAGTTATTGCTCTTATTGGTATAATGGTAAATGATGGTTTGGTTTTTATAGGAAAATTCAATATAAATATTAAGGAAGGATATAAATTCAAAGAGTCATTAATTTTAGCTGGGAGATCTCGATTCAGAGCGATATTTTTAACATCAGCTACTACAGTTGCTGGGTTAACACCTTTATTGCTTGAAAAGAGTAGGCAAGCTCAGTGGTTAAAGCCAATGGCTATAACTGTATCTTATGGAATTGCTTTTGCTACCATATTAACTCTTATTCTATTACCAATATTTATATCACTTAACAATCAAGCTAAAGTAATTTTTAAATGGTTGATCCAGGGATATTTTCCAACTCAAGAGTCCGTAGAAAGAGCAATGATAGAAAAAGAAGAAGAAGAAAAAATGGATTCATCAGAAAAATTAAAAAACACTTAAGATGAAAATAAAACAGATAATTATTGTTTTACTTTTAGGTGTTTTATTTCCAGCTCACGGTCAAAAGACTCTTACAAAAGAAGAAGCTTTAGATATTGCATTAGAGGAAAATTTTGGCATAAAAGTTTCAAGAAACATAACTGAGATTTCAAAAAATAATAGTAGTGTTTTAAATTCAGGGTATCTTCCCGCACTTTCTATTTCTGGAGGCAGTAATTATTCAGAATCTGATGCTGAAATTGCATTTCCAGGACAAGTAGATGAGAATGGAACTCCTATTCCTAATCGTATCTTTGAGGATCAAGAGTCACAAAGGTTTAATGCAGGAGTAAATTTGAATTATACGCTTTTTGATGGTTTAGGAAGAAAGTATTCATACAAAAGACTAAAAGAACAATACGCTTTAAGTGAGCTGCAATTGAGAGAAACAATAGAGTTCACAATTTTACAACTCTTTGAAGTATATTTTAGAATTGCTCAATTAACAGAGTCAAATGATATTTTTAAAGAAAATTTATTTGTTTCTAAAGAGAGACAAAAGCGAGCAGAAATAGCATTTATTCATGGGCAGGGGAATAAATTAGCAGTTTTAAATGCTCAGGTCGACGTTACTAATGATAGTATTAATCTTATCCAAATAAAGCAACAATTAGATAATTCAAAGCGTGATTTAAATCTTCTTTTAAACAAGCCTGTAAATGAAACCTTTGTGGTTGATTTAAATGTGGATTTTGTTCCTTACATTCAAATAGAATCTTGGTTAACAACTGCTGGGGAGAATAATGTCGCCCTTTTAAAACAAAAGAGTAACACTCAGATCAACTCCTATGACGTGAAGATAAGTCAATCAGGTTATTTACCAACATTAGGACTTGTAGGGTCCTACGGATGGAATTTAAATAAAAGCCCAGCCTCTCCATTTTTTCCTGGAACTAATAATACTTCTTTTTCTGTTGGATTTGGAGCAAGCTTGAGTTGGAATCTTTTTGATGGTGGAAGGACCCTAACCAGAGTTAAAAATGCAAAGATTACTTTTGAAAATCAAGACTTACTTGAGCAAGAGGCTAAACAGATTTTTAATCGTGACATAGCAAATAGTGTTCAAAATTTTAAAGATGCTAAAGAGATTTTTAAAATTCAAAAGAAACAGGTTGAAACTGCCACCTATAACTTTAATCGTTCTCAAGCTCAATATAAACTTGGCTCAATTACAGCAATCGAGTTTAGGCAAGCACAGATTAATTTGACAAATGCCCAAAATCAGAGGACTATCGCAAAATACCAGGCGAAGCTCGCTGAGCTTCAATTGATTCAAATCACTGGTCAATTATTAAACGTAGAGCTATAATATCTATCAAAAATCAGCACTAGATATTAATCTAAGTAGAAGTGCTTTTGAAATTATTTTTTAATAAGCAATTGTTCAAAAAATCCACCTATTTTTAGTTTTCTATCCACAAAATGAATTTCTAAGATCCAATGTCTAACATTTCCATTTCTATCTGGTGCATTCATGTTTATTTGATTTTTTGGATGTATATAATTTGTTTTATCTTCTTTTTCTAATTTTTCGTGAGGAAAGTGTCCAATTAAATGACCAGCTATTGAACCTCCAAATTCCCAACCCATCTCTTTTGCCAAATTACAACAATAAGAATAAAGTTTTTTTCCAGATATATCCTTTTGTGAGTGATAAAATATATTTGCATTATGCCATGCCTTTTCGATATCTATTACTAACCTTTGTTTTAAAGGATCTTGACCGATTACATATGTTCTTCCATAATCAGCTTCCCATTCCTCAAAAATTGGTCCAAAATCAATAAATAGAATATCGTCTTCTTCTACTAATAAATTTTTTGGATTTTCATCATATGGGAATAAAGTATTTACTCCTGATCTAACTATTCTTTTATGCCAATATTTTTTTATACCAAATAAATCAAACGCCAAAGAATAGATTTCGTTATTTATTTCTTTTTCAGTTTTTCCAGATTGTATAATATTTCTATTCTCTATTTCCTGAAAAAGTCTTTCTGCTTTATTTTCAGCATCAATAAGTTGTGTTAATGAACCTGACATATTTAATAAATATATTTAAAAGCAGAAAGTAATTATATTGGTTTTTTAACTAAAGTTCTGGAGAGCTATGCGCTTAGAAGTTTCTTTTTGAATTTTTTATATCCTAAAATAGTATTATCAATTGAGTCTTTTCTCTCAACGCCTTCATTTTTTGTGTACCAATCAGTTGCGATCGGACCAAATTCCATATCAATGTGTTTTTTACTCCACACAAATAATTCATAAATTAAAGGGAAAAAATTAATCCCAGAATTTGTCAAGTAATATTGTTTTATCTTTCTGTTTTTTGGATGCAATCGGTATTCGATTATATTATACTTCTGAAGTTTATTAATTCTATCAGATAAAATATTGCTTGAAATCTTTTCAGAAGAATTCATAAATTCTGTAAAAGTTGTGCGTTCTAAAAAAAGATCCCGAATTAAAATTAACGACCAATTATCACCCATAATCTCAAGAGAGGTGCTAATTGGACAGCCAGATCGATTGTCTCTAATTTTCAACTTAGGATGCTTATCTGAAAAAACTTCCATATATGTTTAGTTTAAGGTCTTTCTTTATTACTAATTAGGGATCAATCAATGTATAAAATGTAACTGCAATATCAATTATATCTCACATTTAAAGTAAATATAAAAAATTCTTTTTACTTATAAACCGGTCAAATAAGTAGCCTTTAATTTGAATATATATATATTTTTATAAATACTATATTTAAGGATGGAAAAAATAAAATTTTATTTACTATTAGCCTTAATCTCTACTTCACTTTTTTCTCAAAAAATAGAGGGTAACAAGATTTCTGAAGTTTATGAAGTTAGGGGTGCTGATGCGAAACTGATTTTCTCAAAATTAAATTATGCAATTGCACTAATTTACCAAGATGCAGATGATGTGATCAAATTTAAAGATGATCAATCAAAGCGAATGGTTATTAAAGCTCTAGCATTAGTACCAGTTCTTGACGCATATAAATTAATGAATCCTAATAATTCTGAGCTTACTGACTATATTGATTATAGTCACAATTATACACTTATTATTGAGGCAAGAGATGAAAAATATCGTATTCAAATGATATATGATGATGGTAAATATTCTGATTCTCAACTTACAGAATATAAACTCCCTTTTTCAGCTAAAATGGATTTTAAAACTGATGAATTAGAAAAAATTATGGATAAAGCAAGAATAGAGATGGATCAGGATTTTTATGACATGACTAGTAAAAAGAAAAAAGAAATCTATATCCTTTCACAACCAAAAGTTGTTCGTAAATATCAAGAAACTTTAAAAGACTACTCTACCCTATTTTTTCAGTCTATTTATAAAAAAGTTCTTGACGATATTAAAAGTGAGGATTGGTAAAATATTTAGTTTACTTTCTAGTAATATGGGCAAAGCGAAACGAAGCGATCAAGCCTATTATTGAGAAAATTGCAAGAAAACCAAAAACAATCTGATGACCTTCAATCCCTGGGAATCTGTCTAAATAGTAACCCATAAGCGGCCCAGCAAAAATGTCAGGAGTATACCCTGTTAGAGAAATAACACCTACAGCAGTTCCAGTTAATGCCAATGAGATATTACCTTCCTTAAGAATTGCGTAATAAAGAGCTCTCACAGCATAAGTGCCAAGAGCTAAAATTATTAGAGAAATAAAAAATAGGATATGTTGTTCTGCTATTAATATTCCACTGGCAAAAAATAATGATCCAATTATGGTCACAAAAAAACCTTTTTTTATCCAAGAAATCCCATTTGATCTGTCAGCTAAAAAGCCGATAGAAAAACATGCAATTGGTCTAAGGTAAAGTTGAAGTGAGCTAACATTTGCAGAATTCACCTCGTCATACCCCATGACATCAGCAGCGTACAATGAATAAATATCTGTAACCTTATAACCAAAATAAGCACAAAGAATAATTATCATCAATAACCAGACTGTTTCTAACTTTAAAACTGCTATAATATTTTCTAATGAATTTTTATTCTCAGTATTAAATGCTCCTTTTTCATTTTTTGTATTCATAAAAAAATACACTAATACTCCCACTATGGCAACCATAATTGAAGAAAATAAAATGACAACCTGAAATGCATCCTGACGCTCTTTTAAACTTGAAGAAATAACATTTTCTGGCATGAAAAATGAAAAAATAACAACTCCTATGCTACCCATAAGTGCTGCAGTAAGTCCTCTTCCCCCGTCTAATAATCCAAAAGCTTGTCCCTGATTCTGACTCCCTCCCCAAATACGAGTTCCTTTTATCATCGCACTCCAAAAAAGAAATACAGTAGTGAAACCCCAGTATCCATATAGAACTTCTAAAACGAGAAAGCTAGGATAGTTTAGAAGGACGATACCTCCAAGCGAGGTGAGTATGAGTGAGGCAGCTATAAGTTTTCTGGGTAAAAATTTATCTGCAAAAGTACCACCAAAAATATATGAAAATATAGCTACTGTTCCATAAACTGAAAACAAACTACCTAATTCAAGATTATTTAAATCAAAAACTGCTAAAAATGTAGGGCGAAAAACCCGTGGTAAAAAATATGGCAGTATAAAGATTAACTCTCCTGAAAGGATTAGAAGAAATATATTGACATATGAACCTTTTGTGGAAGTATCTTTGATAAATTAAGGATTAGATTACAATATAAAAAAACCCATTTATTTAATTAAACATCTTCAAAGAAGTTTTCTAAAAAGAAAATATAAATACCCCAACTAAGTATTTATTTTTTAATTTTAAAACGTATTTCATGAGATATGAAAATATTATCTAAAGTCCTTTTTTTACTTATCTTTTTTATTAGTTGTAATGAAGCTAATTTGTACGATTTGATAATTTTAAATGGCACTGTCTATGACGGAAGCCTTGATAATCCAGCTCAGTTGGATATTGGGATTAAAGGAGATGAAATAGTAATCCTTGGTAGTTTAGCTAGTGAAAATGCAGATATGGTTATTGATGCTTCTGGATTAGTTGTTTCCCCGGGGTTCATTGACTTACATGCCCATTTAGAACCTATTTTTGACCTTTTGGATTGCGAAAGTCATCTTCGTCAGGGGGTGACAACTAGCCTTGGGGGTCCAGATGGAAGAGGTCCTTTACCTTTTGGTATTTACTTGGACAGTTTAGCTCAGCTTGGAGTTGGCATGAATGTTGGTTTCTTGGTGGGACACAATAGTGTAAGACAAAATGTGATGAAATTAGATGATCGTGAACCTACCCAGGAAGAATTAGATCAAATGAAAAAAATTGTTTCCAAGTCGATGGCAGAGGGTGCTTTTGGGATCTCTACGGGGTTAAAATATTTACCTGGAAGTTTTTCTAAAGTTGATGAATTAATAGAGCTTTCCAAAGAGGTGTCAAAACAAGGGGGGATTTATACTTCTCATTTGAGAGATGAAGGATTAGAAGTTATTTCATCAGTTAAAGAGGCCATAACTATATCTGAAAAAGCAAATATTCCTGTCATTTTGACTCATCATAAAGTTATTGGAAAGCCCATGTGGGGAAAAAGTAATGAAACTTTAGCTTTAGTTGATGCAGCATTAAAAAAGGGTTTAGACATAAAAATTGATCAGTATCCATACAACGCTAGTCATACTGGGATATCAGTTTTAATTCCAAGTTGGGCGAGAGCTGGCGGGGACGATGCATTTAAAAGAAGATTAAAGAATTCAAAACTTAAAGACAGTATAAAGAATGGTATAGTATTCAACATTTTAAATGATCGTGGAGGTGAGGATTTAGATCGAATTCAGTTTGCTAAAGTAAAATGGATGCCACAACTAGAGGGACGAACTTTAAAATATTGGTGTAAACAAAAAGGTCTCAAACCGACAACTGATAATGGTGCGGAACTAGTTATTCAAGCTCAAATTAATGGTGGTGCCAGTTGTATTTTTCATGCTATGGATGAAGCTGATGTTGTTAATATCATGAAACATCCAAAAACAATGATAGCTTCTGATGGTAGATTAGTTAAGATTGGAGATGGTCACCCGCATCCACGTTCCTATGGAACTTTTCCTAGAGTTTTAGGGCACTATGTTAGAGAAAGTAAGATCATTACTCTTTCTGAGGCAATTCACAAAATGACACTTATGCCTGCTAAAGCAATGGGTTTAAAAAACCGTGGATTTATAGCTGAAGGCAATAAGGCAGACTTAACTTTATTTGATCCTAAAAAGGTAATTGATAAGGCAACTTACGAAGATCCACATCAATATTCAGAGGGGATAGAATATGTAATTGTTAATGGTGAAGTAGCAGTTGAAAATAAAATTTTCAAACCTATAAAATCCGGAGTAATTTTGAAAAAAAAGAATAATGAAAGATAAATACATCATCAAAATTCTTCTTACCCTTTTAATGATTATCTCCTTGGGATGTTCGAAAAATGGTGACTTAAGCATAACATACATAAATGACTTAGAAAATGCACTGGGAATTACTTCTAGTAAAGCCCCTTTTGAAGGAGATTATCTTTTCTTTAAAGATGTGAGCTATGGTGTAAAAGAACGAAATCAACTTGATATTTTACTTCCACAAACAGATGAAATACTGGGGACAGTAATTTTTTTCCATGGGGGGGGCTTTTTTATTTGGTACCAAAGAAGACATATACGATGGGGAAGTCAAAGAAATAATTTCCTCATTATTAAAAGATAATATTGCAGTAATTAACGCAGAATATACATTTATAAATGATTCTGATTCTAAAGGAGTAATTACTTCATTAGAGGATGGTACAGCTGTGATAAATTTTATTTCAGACAATGCTCAAAAATTAAATATTCCTAATGATAAATTCATTTTAGCTGGAGTTTCTGCTGGAGCAGGTATAGCTCAATGGAATGGTTTTAGGGAGACAAGTAATAGACAAGTAAAAGGCGTATTTGCTTCTATTGCACAAAGTAGTTATGATTTATATCAATGGGAACAATTGTTTCCAGATTTTTCATTAGATGAACTTAGAATAACTTCTGATGACCTTCAAGATCTTTTTGTAGACTTTTATAATGGAGAGCCAACAAAAGAAAAATCGGAGATTTTAGATTACCGAAGTCAGATGGATGTAAATGACCCTCCTTTATATGTTTTCAATCCTGTATATGAAGACAAAGTTATTGATGCAGAGAATAATATTGATTTTAATGTTTTATTTCACAGCTATAAGCATGCTGATTTTTTGCGTAAAAAAGCAGTTGAGGTAGGTTTAGAATATTCAGGAGCATATCAAGAAACTCCTATTGAATTTATAAAAAGAAATCTCAAACGATAGGAGCAGAATATCGATTCCCAAGAGAAAAGATATTCTGCAACCAGATTTTTACTCTTTATTTAAAAAGATGAATTTTTTAAGTACAATTCGATTTGTCAGATCACGCAACTTCATCATATTTTGATACCCCTTATCGGCATTCCCTGAATTTCTGGCGCCTAATTTCAAGAAATCAGAATATTTATCAAACCAATCAACTGTGAAGTGAGTCCAAGACAGATCAGTACCAATTCTGTCTATTCGTTTTGCTAAGCTCCAGCCTTTACGTGGAGAACCTTTTGTTATAGATTTTGTACCAGCCTTTTCAAGATCTTCATAAGCCTTATACTTACCATGTTTTACGCTCATCAAATTCATAACAGCAATATCAGGATATGTAGTTACACCTTCTTGCAAAACTTCAGCAATATTAACCATTTGAGTTTCGAAAATTATTTTTCGATTTTCATTATTTTTAGAAAACCAACTTCTGAGTTCTGCTTCCGTCATGTCTGTAAATTCGTCAGTCCATTTTTTTGGAGTATAATCTTCATCCATTTTGTCTAAATCATATACTGAAACAGCAAGATGAGTAAATGGAGTTTGAGCACCATTAATTACCTTCCAAACATGCCACCCTAATATTCTTCCGTCATCAATAAAATTTTGATTTATTCTTTGAAACTTTGTTTTTAAATTTTGGTCATAATCACCAATATTTTCAGCATCTATAAATGCAAAGTCAAAAGCTATATTTTGGGAGAATACATGGGTAGTTATTAATAAAGTTATTGCTAATAAAATATTTTTCATTTTTATTTGATTTATGATTAATTACATCCAAATATAATGAGATATTTATATTCATTAGAAAATATCAAAGTAATTAATATTTTATAAACTAAACTTAGTATTTACTTTTCTAAAGACATAAAAAAATTCTGATGCAATCTGAAGTGATCTTTCATCATATTTATTTATTTCATCAGGAGTGTCATCAAACACTTTGGGATCCTCATATTGAATAGAAATTCGTCTTTCAGCCCCCTTGATTAAGGGACATTTTCTATCAGCACTTGAGCAAGTCATAATCGCGGCAAATGAATCACTTTTATTTACTGGATCTGCATATAATTTCGAAAAGCATTTTAATCTAGATTTAACATCTTTCTGATACGAAATGTAATGAATGGGATTATAATCTCCATCTGTGTAAACTTCAAACCCACTTCTTATAATTGAAGCAACGGCACGTTGATCAAAAGCGGTTACCTCAATCCCACCAGAATAACAAGATACTTTTAAATTATAATAAGCAGCAGCTGTATGCGCCCAGATCTGAGCAAATTGACTTCGTCTCGAATTGTGTGTACATATAAAATTTAGACTAACCCTTTGTCCTTTTGAATATTTTTCATCAATATAATCTATCAGGACATGTAAAATATCTTTACGTTCATCTAAGATATTTTGTTGCAGTATTTTTTTTATACTTTTTCTTAAATTTAAAAGCACAGTTTAAATAATAGGTTTAATTTGAACTTGATCTAAGGACATTAGTAAAGCTCATGTTTTTATTTTTATTGT
>CABYBK010000015.1 GCA_902517245.1 uncultured Bacteroidota bacterium
CTTCTAGGTGATTCATATGGCCATTTCAAATGAAGTTGTTGATCTGGATTTGCGGGGTCAAAAAAAGGTCCAGCTTCCATTAATGCAACATTCAAACCGTTATCTGTAAGAATTTTGGTAGCCATTCCGCCGCCAGCCCCAGAGCCTACAATTACTACATCATACTTTTTATCCTTTTCAATAATCTCCATCTATTTTAATTTAGTAAACCGAACCTGAATTTATATTTTTATTAATCTTGTTTTTGTAATGCGTATAAGAAAACCCACTCGCGATGCTGTAAGACCCTATATCTCCTTTTTTATTAGTTGCTAGATATGCTACTTGAAAGTCAGGTTTTCCTTTGTGTTTCCCTAATATTCGTTGAATAGCTTCCTCGCAAGCTTCTTGAGGAGATCTTCCTTGTCTCATTAGCTCGACTATTAAAAAACTACCAACAGTTTTAATGACTTCCTCTCCTAGGCCAGTAGCAACTGCTCCGCCTACACTATTATCAACAAACAACCCTGATCCAATTATAGGAGAATCGCCAACTCGTCCGGGCATCTTGTATGCTAATCCACTGGTAGTACATGCCCCAGATAAATTACCAGCAGAATCACAACATAACATGCCTATAGTGTCATGATTCTCAACATTTATTTTAACTTTAAAATCTTTGTTCTTCAACCATTTTTCCCATGCTTTTTTACTTTCGTCGGACAATAGGTTTTCAGGAATATAACCCTGATTTATGGCAAATTTTCGAGCACCTTCACCTGCTAAAATTACATGAGGTGTTTGAATCATTACCTCCTTAGCTAGGGCTGCAACATGTGTTATATTTTGTACTGCTAGGACTGCGCCACAATTACCTTCATGATTCATAACACAAGCATCCAATGTAACATTACCATCTCTATCGGGTGAACCACCCTTCCCAACAGTTGTATTTAGAATATTTGCTTCTTCATAAGCAACCCCTTTTACAGCTGCATCCAAGGCGTTGGCACCATTATCCAATTGGTTACCTGCAATATTGTTTGCCATAGGAACATTCCATGTGCTAACTGCGAATGGTTCGAACTTCTTATTGTCGATTACCGCATTCTTTTTTTTGTTTAGGCATAGTATGTTTGGCGATATTAATAAGCCCGCAAAACCTATGGTACTTTGATCTAAAAAATTACGTCTTTTCATTAAATAACAAATTAACAACTATTTTATCCTAATAAAAAAAAGGAGCTTAATTATTGCTGATTTTATGGTTACTTTTAATTTTTGTTTAATTTATTAAAATAAAAAATTATGATTATTGAGGTATGCGTTTCGTCGCTTTTATCCATTAAAAATGCAGCTGCAGCAGGAGCAGATCGTGTTGAATTATGTTCAGCTTTGGACCTTGGCGGACTCACACCTTCTCATGGTTTAATAAAAAAAGCAATTGATCTAAATCTTCTTCCGATACATTGCTTAATTCGTCCAAGACAAGGTCATTTTTTTTATTCTAAAGATGAAATTCAATTGATTGAACAAAATATCGAATATGCTAAATCAGCTGGTTGTCACGGGGTTGTTATAGGAGCTCATGATAAGGATTTTAATCTAGATATTTCTTTGCTTAGGAAATGGAAGTCTCTTGCAGGCTCAATGTACACCACATTTCATCGTGCATTTGACGTGCTAATTAACCCTGAAAAAGCAATGAATCAACTTATAGATTTAGGATTCGATTGTGTGTTGACTTCAGGACAAAATGAAAAGGCAATAGATGGAATTAATACACTAAAATATTTTAATGAAAAGTTTGGATCTAAAATTAATTTAATGCCTGGCAGTGGAGTTGGCACAGAAATTAGTAAAATATTTAAAAAGGCTGGATTCTCCTTTATTCATTTATCTGCCGGAAAGTCATTAGCTCCCTTAATTATCCCCAAAAAAGTAAATAATAAATTATCTTTTCTAAATCAACCAATTCATGAAGCTGATTTTGATACTTTAAGTCAAGTAGTGAAAAACTTTAAGTCTAGTTAAATAAAATTAAAACTCCTCCAAGTGCAGTGAGAATGAGAATAAGTTTTCGAAAAGCATCCTCATTTATTTTTTTGACAAGAAAGACTCCAACAAAAAGACCTAGAATAACAAATGGGACTAATTCTATACTTTTCAAAATTGACACCTTATTAATTGTCTGCCATGACCATATATGAAAAGGAATTTTAAATGAATTTATAATAAAAAATAGCCAAGCAGCTGTTCCTATAAAAGCATTTTTGGGTAATCTCATAGCCAAAAAGTAAATATTAGAAAAAGCTCCAGCTAAATTTCCGACCATTGTTGTGAAGCCTGCAAGAGTTCCCATAGAACTACTAAAAAACCAATGTTTAGGGATTTTTTTATCTTTTTTATTTTCCCAATAATACATCAAACTGACGCTAAATAGTATTATTACTGCCATCCCATACTTAAAAAGATTTTCAGAGATATAAACTCCTCCTATAACTCCAACTAAAACACCAAAAATCATCCATGGGATTAGTTTGATTATAAAAGACCAATGGACAAAACGTTTATAGTAAGTGATAGCAAATATGTCACCAACAATTAAGAGAGGCATCAATACACCTGTAGAATTTTTAGCGCCATATACAATTGCGAAACCAGTCACTATTAATGCTGCTATTCCTTTTATGCCAGATTTTGAAACACCAAGTAAAAAAGCACAAAATGCTGCAATGCAAAAATCGAACAGATTTAATTCAAACAAGAAATTAAAGTTTAAACGTCGAAGATAGTATTTATTTAATTTTCTTTGTTATCCATTAATAACCATAACCACTTATTATATTATTAAAACAATAAGTTTAAAATCCTCTTTTGCAAAGGCTATAAAATATATGCTTTTGAGTACTTTCTCATTTGCAATAATGAATGCACTTGTTAAGTTTTTGATAGATTATTCAACTTTTCAGCTTGTTTTTTTTAGATCGTTGGGTTCATTATTTATAACATATGGATTTTTGAAATCACAAAAAATTGATATGCTAGGAAATCAAAAAAAACTTTTAATATTTAGAGGTTTGGCAGGAGTTATTTCAATGATTTTATTTTTTTGGGGAATACATTACATTAACATTGGAAGTGCAGTTACACTTCGTTATGTAGCTCCAATTTTTGCGGGAATTTTGGCAGTCTTTTTTTTAGGTGAAATCATTAAACCTATACAATGGATATTTTTCATAACATCATTTATAGGTGTCTTTTTTATTAAAAATTATGATCCTTCAGGTTCTAATTTTGGAGTTCTTTTAGTCTTGCTTGCAGCTTTTTTCTCAGCTATAAATTACATAATAATTTCTAAAATCGGCAGAAAAGATCATCCTGTAGTTGTAGTTCACTATTTTATGATTATCTCCACTGTAACAGGGGGGATAGGCAGTTTATTTTTTTGGATAAAACCTAACTTTTTAGATTTATTATTATTAATTAGTTTGGGTATTTTTGGATATTTTGGACAACTTTTTATGACTAAGGCTTTCCAAAATGCAGAAGCGCATATGGTTGCTCCATTTAAGTATGTTGAAGTGCTTTTTACTCTAATGTTTGGTTTTTTTGTTTTAAAAGAGTCATACGATTTTTATCAATTCCTAGGGACTTTTCTAGTTATACTTGGACTAGTTCTTAATGTTTTGTATAAATCAAAAAGAATAATAAAGTAAATTATTTAGACCACTCAGCTATCGATATATTGTTTAGGCGAATATAATCCTGATTACCGGCTTCTTTTGCGAGTTTCAATGAGTTTTTTGATGCTAAAATTGCAGCTTCTTTTTCATCTAATTTGGCTAGTATTAAGGCTTGTTGCCTAAACATCCAATATTTTCCTCCATCTATTTCTATTGCTTTAGCAATCCACTTTTTAGCTTTTTGTAAATTTTTACCACTTTCCTTAAAATATACAGCAGCCAAATAATAGTCTCTGGCTGTTGGATTACCTTCCATAGTTTGATTAATAGACGCCATTGTTTTTTCATCTGTTGGTACTTCTAGTGGGATTAAAACTTGAGTATTTTCCCAAGCTAAAGATATATTTGCCCCGTTATTAGTAATATTCTCTATAGAAATGGTGAAGTTTTCCTTTGCCTTTTTTAATTCTTGGGTTTCAATTTCAAGTGCAGCAACAACCTTTTTTACATCCCATTTATCGGGAAGTCCTGAATTATCTGTTTTACTATAAAAAAAGATTTCCCACATTGAAATGCCAGGTCTAGAAAAAATTGAATATTCGCCTGCTTTTAAAAATTTTCCACCAACCTTAACATCATCACTAAATGAAATTTTAGTATTGGCATTAGCCCCTGTTCTCCATATTTTTCCGAAAGGAACTAGCTCTCCCATAATAATTCTTTCTCTCATAGCTGGTCTTGAGTAATCTAATTTAATCTCAGTTAAACCAACAGTCTGCATTACAATTGCTTTAGGACTAGATTGTGGCGTTTGAATTTGTGCAAAGGTATATGTGCTAAAAAGAATGATTAAAATTTTTATAGTTCTCATTTCATTTATATTTTAAATTAAAAATTTTTTGCTCATTAAATATATCTAAAATTCACATAAACACCAGAGTGTTAAAAGAAGGTTCAAAATTTTGTTTAATAAATAAATCAATATGTTAAACATTTTGTATGTTTGCTGAAAATTAGATATGAAAATATATCGCTTAGAGACGAAACAAAATTTACCTATTTCTCAGGCTGAAGCCTGGGATTTCTTATCTAATCCAATAAATCTCAAGCGTATAACTCCAGACTACATGGATTTTAAAATTATAAATGATGTTATAAAAAAAATGTATGCTGGTCAAATAATCCAATATATCGTAAGACCTATCTTGGGTATTCCCATTAAGTGGGTCACAGAGATAACTCATGTTGAAAAGCCAAATTATTTTGTGGATGAACAAAGATTTGGACCATATTCTCTGTGGCATCACAAACACTTCATAAAGCCAACTGAAAAGGGGGTTGAAATGGTAGATATAGTTGATTATAAAATACCATTGGGATTTCTTGGTAGGATTGTACATCCATTACTAGTCGCTCCCAAATTGAAGGAAATTTTTGATTATAGAAAACAGGCTTTAACTGAAATATTTGGACCCATCTCATGAATTTAAATAACAAAAATATATTGATTATTGGTGGAAGTTCTGGAATTGGATTGGCATTAGCTGAACTACTTTCACCCACGAACAAAATTTATATCGCTAGTAGAACTAGCGAAAATATTGCAGGACTTGATGTGATTCATATCCCATTTGATGCAACTACAGAAACTTTAGATAACTCCTTACTTCCAGAGAAGTTGGATGGTTTTGTTTATTGCCCTGGAAGTATAAATCTTAGACCATTTAAAGGCTTGTCGACAGAAGCATTTGAAAAAGATTTTCAAATAAATGTAACCGGTGCAATTAATTCATTAAAAAGCGTTTTAGGACAATTGAGTGCTTCTGGAAACGCTTCTGTTGTATTTTTTAGTACAGTTGCTGTTCAAACTGGAATGCCATTTCACAGCTCAGTTGCTGCATCAAAGGGAGCAATAGAAGGTCTCACCCGCTCATTAGCTGCTGAATTTGCCCCCAAAATTAGGGTTAATGCTATTGCACCTTCTATTGTAAATACACCTTTGGCATCAAAATTTTTAAATAATGATACAAAAATTGAAAAAGCTAATGATCGTCATCCACTTGGTAGAATAGGAAATGCAAAAGAAATTGCACAAACTACTTCGTTTCTTTTGGGAGAGGAGAGTAGTTGGATGACAGGAAGGGTTTTACAGCTTGATGGTGGAATTGGAAACTTAAAAACATAATTAGATTGGAAAAATTGACCTTGTTTTGGTTTAGACGTGATCTGAGGATCGATGATAACCATGGATTTTACAAAGCATTACAAGGTGAAAATAAAGTATTACCCATTTTCATATTCGACTCTAATATTTTGGAGAAACTTCCAAAAAAAGATGCTCGAATAGAATTTATTTTATCTGCCTTGGGTGCTATTGATATTGCTATGAAGGGGAACAGGAGCAATGTTGGAATATATCATGGCACTCCTGAGGCTATTTTTAAAGAAATTATTCAAACGTGGTCGATCGAAAAGGTTATATGTAATGAGGACTATGAACCATACGCTGTTAATAGAGACGAGAGTGTAAGGCAATTACTTGAAAAAAGTGGAATAGTTTTCGAACAATATAAAGACCAAGTAATTTTTGAAAAAAAGGAGATTACAAAGGACGACGGTAATCCATACAAGGTATATACCCCTTATTCAAGAAAATGGCTTTCTAAATTTTATGAAATACCAATTGATAATTATCCATCAGAGGGCTTATTGGAAAAATGTTATAATTCGACTCCTCTCCCAAAATGTTCATTATCTGAACTTGGATTTTCTCAAAGCGATATACCTCATCCAGTCCCAGTTTTTAATGATACCATAATTGACGAATATGAAGCAACCCGAAACTTTCCGTCAGCTAATAAAACTTCTCGCATAGGTACATCTTTAAGATTTGGTACAATAAGTATAAGAAAAGCAGTTCAAAAATCAGCAAGTAGAGAAAATAACACATTTCTAAAAGAATTAATATGGAGAGAATTTTTTATGCAGATTCTTTGGCATTTTCCTCATACTGTAAATGACAGTTTTAAGCCTCAATACGATCAAATAGAATGGATAAATAATGAGAAAGATTTTAATAAATGGTGTATTGGTGAAACAGGTTATCCATTAGTTGACGCTGGGATGCGAGAGCTTAATAATACTGGTTTTATGCACAACCGCGTTCGTATGTTAGTAGGTAGTTTTCTTTGTAAGCACCTTTTGATAGATTGGCGTTGGGGTGAAGCTTATTTTGCTGAAAAGCTTTTCGATTATGAAATGTCAAGTAATGTCGGAAATTGGCAATGGGTTGCAGGATGTGGAGTTGATGCAGCTCCTTATTTCAGAATTTTTAACCCTACTGAACAAATTAAAAAATTCGATAAAGAATTTAATTACATAAAAAAGTGGGCTCCAAATTTTCAAGAATTTGATTATCCAAAACCCATTATTGATCACAAAATTGCAAGAGAAAGATGCTTACTTACTTATAAAAAAGCGCTAAATAGAGTGTGAAGAGGATTTTAAAAACAAATCTTCCTCAAAAAATATGCTTAGTATGTGGAAGACCATTTAAATGGCGCAAAAAGTGGGAGCGTGATTGGGATAAAGTAAAATATTGTAGTAAAAAATGCAAGAAAGTAAAAGAACAGCTTTAATTTGGTTGCGTAATGATTTAAGAATTACAGATCATTATGGATTTTATAATGCTTCCAAAAATTGTGATCGTGCAATAGCTTATTATACTTTTGATCCAAAACAATTCAGACAAACCCCATGGGGTTTTAAAAAAACGGGAAAATATAGATTACAATTTTTAATTGAAACATTAGAGCAATTAAAATCAGATTTATTAAAAAAAAACATTTCTCTTGTAATAGACAACAAAAACCCAGAAAAAGGTATTCCAAAATTGATTGATGCCTTTAGAATAACTGATATTTACTATCAAAAGGAATGGACCCAAGAAGAGCAAATTACAACTGATGCCTTAAAAAAAAATATTTCTGACAAAGTTTCAGTCCATTCATTCTACGACCAATTTTTATATCATCCTGATGATCTTCCAATTGAGATTGAAAATCTTCCAGAGGTATTCACTGTTTTTAGAAAAAAGTGTGAGAAATCAGTTACTATAAGGTCATGTTTTAATAGTATTCAACCATTTCCAATCGAGAATACTTTACTCCATGAAGATAAAATTCCATCTTTGAAAGACTTCAACTTTCTCTCTTTTGAAAAAAATCAACAAACAGCATTTCCTTTTATTGGTGGGAGTAAATCAGGAAAACAAAGAATAGATCATTATTTTTGGGAAACCGAAAAAATATCAACATATAAACATACTCGGAACGGACTGATAGGAGAAGACTATAGCTCCAAACTATCCGCATGGCTCGCAAATGGATCACTTTCTGCAAGAGAAATATATTGGGAAATTAAATCCTTTGAAAAAGAAAAGAAAAAAAACCAGTCTACTTATTGGTTAGTATTTGAATTAATATGGAGAGATTTCTTTAAATACATATCACTCAAACATGGGAATAAAATATTTAAAATAGGCGGAATTCTCGATAAGAATTACAATTGGAATACAGATAAAAAGAAACTTCAGTCTTGGATTGATGGCTCTACTGACGAATCATTTGTAAATGCGAACATGATTGAACTTTTGAAAACAGGATGGATGAGTAATCGAGGTAGACAAAATGTTGCTTCTTATTTTGCGAAGGAGCTATTGATGGATTGGAGGATGGGGGCGGCATATTTTGAATCTCAACTAATAGATTATGATGTTCATAGCAATTATGGAAATTGGATGTATATTTCAGGGGTAGGTAACGATCCTAGAGATAGAAAATTCGATATATCGTGGCAAGCTCAAAAATATGATTCACAAAATAAATTTCAAAAGTTATGGCTGAAATAGATGAGATTGCATCAATAGTTTTACCAAATCAATTGTTTGAAAAATCACCATTACTTCTAAAAAGAAATAAATTTTTTTTAGTAGAAGAGTTCTTATTTTTTAAAAATTATAAGTTTCACAAGAAAAAATTATTTTTTCATAGACTGTCTATGAAAAAGTATGAGAACTATTTAAAAAGTATTGGTTTTGACGTCGAGTACGTTGATTCAATAAGTGAGATATCAGATATAAGAAGTTTGATTGAAAAAATTTCAATTAAATTTAATTCAATAAGAATAATCGATCCAGTTGATTATCTAATTGAAAAAAGGCTTATACATTGCTGTAAAAAGTTTGACATTAAACTTAATTTTTTAGATAACCCAATGTTTATATGCAAAAAAGTTGACCCCGATTTTTTCAAACCTGAAAAGAAAAAATTTTTTCAAACCTCTTTCTATAAATTACAAAGAAAAAAAACAGGAATTCTTATTGATGATAGTGGAAAGCCTGAGGGAGGTGATTGGACATATGATGTTATGAATAGAGAAAAATATCCCATCAATAAAATTCCACCAAAAGTAAAATCTGTTGTCAATGAAAATATACTTTCATCAAATTCATTAGAATACGTTAAAGATAATTATTTGAAGAATCCAGGTAATTTAAATGACGATTTTTATTTCCCAACTGATTTTGAACAGTCAAGAAAATGGTTTGAAAGTTTTTTAGAAGAAAGGTTTAAAGATTTTGGACCCTATGAAGATTCTATAGTTGATAATGAAATTTTTTTAAACCATAGCCTATTATCACCTTTGTTAAACTCAGGTCTACTTGATATTAATTTTGTATTAGATAAGACAATAATTTTTTACAATAAGAATGACATTCCATTAAATTCATGTGAAGGGTTCATTAGACAAATTATTGGTTGGAGAGAATTTATAAGAGGAATTTACACTGTTAAAGGTAGTGAGGAAAGAACAAAAAACTTTTGGGGTTTTAAAAGAAAAATACCCAAATCATTCTATGATGCTTCAACTGGTATATTACCTGTTGATGATTCAATAAGAAAAATTTTAAAAACTGGTTATGCACATCATATCGAGAGACTTATGATCTTGGGAAATTTCATGTTATTATGTGAATTTGATCCAGATGAGGTTTACAGATGGTTTATGGAAATGTTTATTGATTCATATGATTGGGTCATGGTTCCGAATGTTTATGGAATGAGTCAGTTTGCTGATGGAGGACTAATGTCAACAAAACCTTACATCAGCGGTAGCAGTTATATACTTAAGATGAGTAATTATAAGAAAGATGAATGGTCGGGCATATGGGATTCTCTTTTTTGGAATTTTATTGATAACCATAGAGATTTTTTTGACAAAAATCCAAGAATGAGAATGCTCGTAAGAAATTTTGACAAAATGGATATTGGTAAAAGAACTGATCTTCTTAAATCAGCTCAATCTTTTTTGGAAAATTTAAATTAATCTATTTTAACTTTTTACAATTATTAAACTCCTCTAGTTAATTTATATATGATAACGAAGAATATTCCAACAGCAGTTGTTTGGCTCAAAAGAGACTTACGTTTACAAGACCATGAAGCACTCTCATCCGCATTGTCTAGTAATAAAATGGTATTACTACTTTATGTTGCAGAAAATTCTTTGATAAGTAATGATCACTTTAGCAATCGTCATTTAAATTTTATAAAACAGTCTTTAAAAGATATGAATTCAAGATTAAATTCCTACAATTCAGAGATTTTGTCCGTTACTGGAGAAATGTTAGAGACTATGGAAATCCTTAGTAGAGAGTTTTCAATAAAAGAGGTTTATTCTCATTATGAAACTGGGATAAACTTGACATATAAAAGAGACCGATTCTTAAAAAAATGGTTAATCAACAATAATATTGAGTGGATTGAAAAAAGGCAGCATGGTGTTTTTAGAGGTTTAGCAGATAGAAAAAAATGGTCAAAAATTTGGAATTTGCATATGCAAAGCCCCTTGATACCAGTTCCTGACAAAAAAAATAATCTTATATCTAAATATTTGATAAATAAAGTCAAGTTAAAGTTTAAACTATTAGACTTAAAAACTTCTGAACATAGCAATATTCAACCTGGAGGTACTAGTTATGCAAATCGATATTTGGATTCTTTTTTTAATGGTAGATATATGAATTATCAAAAGCACATATCCAAACCAGATTTAGCTCGTAAAAGCTGTAGTAGACTTTCACCTTACATTGCTTATGGGAATATATCAATGCGAGAAGTTATAAAACGTACAAAAAAAGAAAAAACAAAAGGTAAAAAGTCGTTTGGAATTAGGGCATTTGAATCTAGACTTTTATGGCAATCGCATTTTATACAGAAATTTGAAATGGAGTGTAGCATGGAGTTCAAAAGTATAAATCGCGGATACCACCTGCTATTAAAACCAATAAAGCATGAATATATTAATGCCTGGGAAAATGGAAATACTGGAGTACCTATAGTAGACGCTTCGATAAGGTGTTTAGTTGAAACAGGATATTTAAATTTTAGAATGCGGGCTTTAATAGTTTCTTTTTTTGTTCATCTTTTATGGCAACCGTGGCAAGCATGTTCTGCTTTTTTAGCTAGACAGTTTTTAGATTTTGAACCTGGTATACATTTTCCTCAGCTTCAAATGCAAGCTGGAGAGACTGGCATTAACACTTTGCGAATTTATAATCCAATTAAAAATGGGGTTGAACATGATCCTCATGGAAATTTTACAAAGCAATGGATTCCTGAGCTTAGAGTTTTACCCGAAGAGCTAATTCACACACCATGGAAAATAACACCTTTCGAAGAAGGTATCTATAAATTTAAGATTGGTCAGACTTATCCAAATCCGATTATTAATCTTAAAGAAGCAAGGAAATTTGCATTAGAAAAACTTTGGAGCATGAAGAAAGACTCAAGAGTATTTCAAGATAGAGATCGGATTTTAAAACGTCATACCTTTAATAAAAAACGGCAAGCTTAAATGAAAAAAAAGAAAGTATCTCTATCAGATGTGCAAATAGACAGGGTAATTGAAATGGCATGGGAAGATAGAACACCCTTCGATGCAATCTTATCTCAGTTTGGTTTAAAAGAGCAAGATGTTATCAAGTTGATGCGTCGGGAGATGAAATCATCAAGTTTTAAAATGTGGCGTGCTAGAGTCCAAGGACGAAGTACAAAACACAGTAAAAATAGGTCGGGGGATGTTGAACGTTTTCGATGTTCACGACAGCGAAATATTAGTAATAATAAGATTTCTAAAAGATGATTTATTGAAAACTTAACTCTTTATCCGTTTAATATTTGCACCTATTTGTCTTAAACGTATATCAATATTCTCATAACCACGATCGATTTGTTCTATGTTATGAATTATGCTAGTTCCTTTTGCCGATAAAGCGGCTATAAGTAATGATACGCCGGCTCTTATATCCGGTGACGTTAAAGTTGATGATTTTAGTTTGTATTTAAAGTCATGTCCTATTACTGTAGCACGATGTGGATCACAAAGAATAATTTTAGCACCCATATCTATAAGTTTATCAACAAAAAAGAGACGACTTTCAAACATTTTCTGATGAATAAGAACACTTCCTCTTGCTTGAGTTGCTACAACTAAAATTATACTTAATAAATCTGGTGTAAAACCTGGCCAAGGAGCATCAGAAATAGTTAAAATAGAACCATCTATATAGCTTTCAATTTTGTAACCTTTCTTATGAGCAGGAATAAAAATATCATCTTCACGCTGTTCTAAAGTTATTCCTAATTTTCTGAAAACAGCTGGCATTTGTCCAAGGTGCTTCCAGTGGACATTTTTAATGGTAATTTCACTTTGTGTCATAGCAGCGAGACCAATCCAACTTCCAATTTCAATCATATCTGGTAAAACAGTATGATCAGTTCCTCCTAGTGAATCCACACCTTCTATAGTTAATAAATTGGATCCTACACCACTAATTTTTGCTCCCATACGATTTAGCATTCCGCATAATTGTTGAATGTAAGGCTCACAAGCAGCATTGTAGATTGTTGTTTTACCTTCAGCCAAAACTGCAGCCATCAAAATATTAGCTGTTCCGGTAACTGAGGCTTCATCCAATAATAAATCGGTACCTTTAAGTCGTTTAGCATTGACACTATAAAAATAATCTTCCCTGTTATAATTAAATTCAGCTCCGAGTTTGATCAGTCCGTCAAAATGTGTATCTAATCTTCTTCTTCCAATTTTATCTCCACCTGGAAGAGGTATGCTTCCTTTGCCAAAGCGAGCTAAGAGAGGGCCAACTAGCATAATTGATCCGCGAAGACCTTTACCGTCTGTTTTAAATTGATCTGAACTTAGATAATCTAAATCAACTTTTTTGGCATTAAAACGATAAAATCCTGGAGCTAACTTATCAACACCTACGCCAAAATTTTTGAGTAATTGAATAAGCTTATTAACATCAACAATATCAGGAATATTTTTAACAGTTACAGTTTCTGGAGTTAGTAAAACTGCACATAAAATTTGTAAAGCTTCGTTTTTAGCACCTTGGGGTGTTATAGAACCTTTTAAAGTTTGCCCACCTTCAATTAAAAATGATTCCATTTAATCTAGTAGCGTTTTCGATTTCTTTTTCTTGGTTTACTGTGGTTGCTGCTAGGCCCATTACCATTTTTATGTTTGAATCTCATTAAATCTGCAGATTCACTTAAGGGTAATTGTGTCGCAGCTACTTTTAATTTTCCATCAGATAATTCTTCCAAATGTGATAGAATAACGGCGTCTTCAACTGTGTCTTTGTTCCAGCTTAAGAAATTTTTTTTCATGTGATTAGCAATAGTAAAAACTAATACGTCTTTTAGCTCACTTTCTTCCCAACCAGTTGCTACATCAATCATTCGCTTAATGTTATTTCCATAGAAACGGTATTTAGGATAATTTTGTGGATAAGGCAACTTGCCAGGTTTCATGTCTAATAATTCTTTCTGGGGTTTTTCAAAGGGACTTTCGACATCAATATCAAAGTTTGCCATTATAAAAAATTGATCCCAAAGTTTATGTTGAAAATCTGGAACGTCTCTAAGATGCGGATTAAGGTTTCCCATTACACCAATAATGGCTTTGGCTTTTTTATTTCGTTCTTCTGAATTAGGTTCGGCAATAGCCTGTTCTATCATAATATGTATATGTCTACCGTATTCTGGGATTATTAGTTGCTTGCGCTTAGTGTTATATTGCAAGGTTTCCATAAGTTAAATTGCTAGTAAGTTTGTGTGTAGTGTAAATATAATGCAAATTAGTAAAAACCATTGAATTCCAAAGAATTCCGTTCAAAATTACAATGAGATTATTCCTTCTAACTTACTACTTTTTTTATAAATATCTATTACATCCTCAGGCTTCAACATTTTAATTTTAATACTTAAAGATGTAAAAGTATTTTTAGATGACTTTTTTTCAGAAAACTCAGCTTCTTTTGGATTAAAAAAAGATTTTAAAACATTAAGATGGGGGGATTCAGATTTAACGATAAATTTAAAAAGATAAAAACCAGGCCATTTTTGGGATTCTAAAAGTTGATCATAAAAACGTGAATAAAAATCCTCAGATTGCTTATTAGAATTCATTTAGCCAATTACTTTTGTTTAAAGTTACTAGTTTTATTTTTTTATACATGCAAAGAATCAAAAGAATAGTAATTAGCGGAAGTCCTGGTGCTGGTAAAACTTCAATCATAATGGGTTTGAAGGATAAAGGATATTCTGTTATTGAAGAATTTTCACGAAGTTTAATAAAAAACTCAATAGCCAAAAAAAAGTCAAATTTCTTTCTTTCTAATCCAATAGGATTTAGTAAAAACCTTTTAACTACAAGGGAAAAACAATATGAGTCTTCAGAAAAACTTGTTGATTCCAAGCAACAAGTTGTATTTTATGATCGAGGCCTTCATGATATTTATGCTTATTTAAAAGCTACAGATAATGACACCCATTTTTTTAAAAAAAAGATTTACTCATTTAAATATGATTTAATTTTTTTGGCGCGCCCATGGAAAGAAATTTTTAAAAGAGACAGCGAACGCTTAGAAAGTTTTGAACAAGCAAAAATGTACTATCCATTTATTAAAAAAACGTATGAAAAGCATCATAAAGTCATTGAATTACCAGAGTTAAGTATTGAAAAACGTATTTTTTTTATAGAATCATTTATCAAAAAGTATGGATAAATTTCAGTTACTTAAACGGTATTGGGGTTTTTCTAAATTTCGTCCTTATCAAAAAGAGATTATTGATAGTCTATTGGAAGGAAAAGATGTCATTGGGATTCTACCTACCGGAATCGGAAAGTCTTTATGTTATCAGCTTCCATCTTTAATTATGGATGGTCCAGTTTTAGTAATTTCTCCTTTAGTTGCTTTAATGATTGATCAAGTAAGGCAACTTGGAAAACAAGGAATTAAGTCTATGTACTTTGAGAATGATATTAAAAGCACTCCATTACAACAGCAAATAGAAAACAGTTTTTATGGTAATTATAAATTGATCTACTGTTCTCCAGAACGGTTTTTAAATCCGATATTCATAAAGCAGATTGCCTTAATCAATTTCTCTCTTATAGCTATTGATGAGGCACATTGTATTTCTGAATTAGGTCATGATTTTAGGCCCTCATATCGTCAGTTACATGTTCTTCGAGATTTATTCATTAAAACACCAATTTTGGCTGTCAGTGCATCGGCTACAAATAAAGTAATATTTGATATTCGAAATCTTTTAAAATTAAAAAAAGCGAAACTTTATAAAGGTTCTTTTGAACGAAATAATATTTCTTACAGAGTGTTTAAAACAGAAAATAAATTCGATGTGTTAATTAAATTATTAAACAAAAATAAGGGATCAAGTATAATTTATTGTGGGACAAGAAGACTTGCCGAAAATTTAGCACAATTTATTAATCAAAAGGGGTATAAATCTTCTTTCTTTCATGGTGGGCTCTCACAAGAAGAGAAAAAGAAAAAGTTGTCTGCTTGGAAATTAGGTGAAGTAAATAATATGACTGCTACCTCTGCTTTTGGAATGGGAATTGATAAATCGGATGTAAGAATTATAATTCATTTTCATTTCCCTGAGAGTATTGAAAGTTTTTACCAGGAGACTGGCCGTGCAGGAAGAGATGGAAAAGAAGCTTCTAGCTATTTATTGTATAATAGGAATGATGAAGTAGAATTAAAAAATCAAGTTTTAAATAGAATTCCTGGTAAGTGTTATATAAAGGATTTATACAGAGATTTATGTAACTTTTTTCAAATTGCATACGGAGAAGGTAGAGATCACAAATTTTCTTTGGATCTAGTCAGCTTTTGCAAAAGGTATAATCGAAGTTTGAGTAAAACTGATCAGGCTCTCAAGTATTTTGAACTTTCGGGAGTTTTTAGATTGATAAGATCTAGAGAAAAACAACTGCTTTATAAAATAACAGCTTCCATGGATCAAATTATTCCATTTCTTCAAAAAAATAATAATACATCTCAATTACTAGAATATTTGATACGTCAAAAACCGATTTTGAAAAATAAAAAAACTAATGTTAATCTAATAAGAACATCTAATATCCTTAAAACCACAGTTGATCTTGTTGTTGATGAATTTAAAATTCTAAATAAAAGGGGTATACTGGAATTTGTGATAAATGAATTCAATATTGATATTACCCCATTAACCCCTCGCGAAGATCAATTTACATTAAAACCTGTAATTGAGTTGGTTTCAAAAATATATTCTATCAAAAAAAATAAAATTTTAGCAATGATTAAATTTACACAAGACGATCAGTTATGTAAGCGTAATTCTATATTAGCTTATTTTGGAGAAGAAAAAAGTAGCAATTGTAAAAAATGTTCTGCTGATTCGTGCATAAATTAATCATTGCTAAAATTTTATTTTTTTTATTAATATCCTGAACTAAATAAATATAATGGCTAAATCAAAAGTTGTAATTTAAGCCATAAGTTTTAATATTTTTTTGCCTGAAGCACAATGAAAATTTTATGTTTTAAATTATCCTGTAGATGAATAAAGAAAACAATAATCCGTCCTTAGTATTTTTCGGGACTCCAGAGTTTGCAAGTTATTGCTTAAATGCTTTATTAAATTCAAATTTTAAGGTTTTATCGGTAGTAACTGCACCAGATAAAAAAGCAGGAAGAGGTAAAAAGTTAACATCTTCAGCTGTTAAACAATTTGCTAAATCAAAAGGACTAATAATTTTGCAGCCTACGAATTTAAAATCTCCAAAATTTATTTCTCAGCTAATAGAGCTTAACGCTGATGTTTTCGTAGTTGTAGCTTTTCGAATGCTACCAAGAGTAGTTTGGTCATCCCCTAAATTAGGCACAATCAATTTACATGCCTCTTTATTACCGAATTACAGGGGAGCAGCACCAATTAACTGGGTTTTAATTAATGGAGAAGAAAAAACAGGAGTAACAACTTTTTTTATAGATGAGAAAATTGATTCCGGTTCATTATTACTTCAGAAAGAAGTGTTAATCGATCCATTAGAAAATGCTGCCACCCTCCATGATAAATTACTTAATCTAGGCGCACCTTTAATAATTGAAACTTTAAAAGGAATTAAATCTGGAATACTCACAGCAAAAAAACAAAATATTTCAAAATTAAAGTTTGAAGCACCAAAATTAAATATTGAAAACACAAAATTAGAATGGGGATGTAAACTAAAAATAATAAATAATAAAATCAAAGGATTAAGTCCTTATCCAGGAGCGTGGTCTTTTTTTGAAAATAATGGAATTCGAGGGAGATTAAAAATTTTCTCAGCAGAGATAATTTATGAAGAGCATCTCTTTCCTATAAATAAAATATTAATAAAAGAACATAAAATCTATATTACAGGTGCAGAAGGATATCTAAATTGTCTTGAAATTCAACTTCCGAATAAGAAGCGAATGACAGCAAAAGCCCTGCTTAATGGCTATAAATTTGATCCAAATTCTCGTGTTTTGTGAAAAATAAGTTTATCATTATCAACAAAACCCCTTACTTATTAACAAAACTGGTGATTTTCCTAGGTTTTTTAAGGCTTAACCGAAATTCCATATAAATTTGTTACATAACCTTAAATAATATTATTATGAACAAAACAGAATTAATAGATGCAATGGCAGCTGATGCTGGCATTTCTAAAGCAGCTGCAAAAAAAGCTCTTGAATCTTTTTTAGGTAGTGTGTCAGGCACACTTAAGAAAGGTGGACGTGTTTCTCTAGTTGGATTCGGATCTTGGTCAGTATCTAGAAGAGCAGCTCGTGATGGAAGAAATCCACAAACAGGAGCAACAATTAAAATTGCTGCTAAGAATGTTGTTAAGTTTAAAGCAGGTGCTGAATTATCAGGTTCAGTAAATTAGATTTTTAAAAGCATTTATATAAAAGCTCCCTTGTGGAGCTTTTTTTTATAAATTTAAAGTTAATGAATACCGGTAATTTACTTGTTGCTACTCCTTCTGTAATTGGTGACTTTAACTTTCATCGCTCAATTATTTTATTAACTAATTATCAAAAATCAGGAAGTGTAGGTTTTATTCTAAATAAAAAATTGGATTATCTGCTAAACGACGTTATGGAGGGATTTGACAGTGAATTTCCACTTTATTTTGGAGGCCCTGTAGAACAAGATAATTTATTCTACATACACACATTAGGGGATAAAATTTCTAATAGTAAACTAATATCCGATGAATTGTATTGGAATGGAGATTTTAATTCAATCAAAAATTTATTGAATAAGGGAAAACTCAATGAAAGTAATATTAGATTTTTTCTTGGATATAGTGGATGGACCAAAGGTCAACTTGAAGAAGAGATAAGAATAAAATCATGGGAACCCTTTGAAATAAAATCTGCATTAGAACTCATGAAAATGCCTTCTAGTGAAATGTGGCGATATTGTATGTCTGCTTTGGGGGGTGATTATTTGCTATGGTCTAACACCCCAGAAAACCCTGGTTCTAATTAATTAAATTATTACTAAAATTATTAAAAATCAATTCAGCTCTTTTTTGTGAATAAATTGTTTTTCTGTAATTTGACACCCCTTGGAAACCTCTCGCTAATGAAACTATAAAAACTTCTTCTGCCTTTTGAAGTTCGAATGGGTTTAATTCAGCTTCAACTAAGGAATAGTCATTATTGCTTTTTCTTATCCATCTATTAAATACATTGCGAAGCACCAAATCTTGACATCCAGAACCAAGACTTGGAGTTAATATTTGATTTTCCTGGACTAAATATAAAGTGCCTATTTTACTTTCTACAAGATTTTTTTTGTCGTTTAATAGTAAGACATCCTCGAGTCCGTTTTCTTCGGCATAGCTTTTTGACATAATTCTGATTCCCAAGTTAGTGGCTGACAAATTGGATATATCACCTGAAGCAATAATAGCTTCTTTATATAAATCAATTGCATAGGAGGTTGAGCTATATTTCAATGGTTTGGTAATATTAATTTTAATTATGAAACAAGTACCATCTTGACTTTTAAAAAACTGTAATTTGAAAATACCGCTTAATGAATTTTCTTTTTGAGAATTAATCAATTTGAGTAGTTCGGTCTGAAAAAAATCAATTGTATAATTTAAAGGGATTTTAAATCGATACCTTCTTAAAGTTGCAATTACTCTAAAATAATGTTCCTCTAAAAACAGGACTTTATTTTTATTAAAGCATATTTCTTCTTGAATCGAAAAAGTGCTATGTAAACTATTTACCAGACTCTCTTTTGCTTGCGTTAAGCTGTTTATGATGGTGCCATTACAATTAAACATAAAATGGACTTAACTAGATCCTAATGTTTGTTTTAGTGTGGAAATTAGGTTGTCCCAAAGCATTTTTGATTCCTCAAGCTCATCTTCTTCCGCAAAATCTGTAACAATTAATGAAACATCATTTGTGAGATCATCTACCTGAATTTTAAACTCAAAATAATAAGAGTTTCCTTCTTCTGCATCTGTATCCCACTGAAAGCGGACGAGTTCATTATTTTTTTTCTTTAATATTTTTGCATATTCTTCAGAGTCATCCCAAATGAAAGTAAAGCTTTCACCTCTAGAATTTACATTGTCAGCGAACCATTCTCCAAGTCCGGAGGGTGTTGACAGGTATTGAAATAACATTTGTTTTGAAGCATGAAAATCATACTCTATTGAATAGCTAATTTTGTCACTCATTGTTAAAATTTCAAGTTCCCAATATATTGAAAAATCAGTAACAACGGTATTTATTTTAAATTATTTTCAAAAGGTTGTTAGTAGTAGATTATGTTTTTATATTTGACCTCCGAAATGGCGAGGTAGCTCAGCCGGTTAGAGCGTCGGATTCATAACCCGGAGGTCGGGAGTTCAAGTCTCCCTCTCGCTACTAAAACAATAAAACGGTTATCCTACTTATAGTTTAACCGTTTTTTCTTTAAATATTTTTTGTAAAATAAACCCTAGTAAAACAGTTAATATAGTTCCTATTAAATTAAGCCATAAAAAAGAAACTATATCCAATGAAAAAAGGAGAATAATTACACTCTCAGAAATAATCACTGACCAAAAGGCTGCTTTTTCCTTTATACTTTTAATAAATATGGCAATTAAAAATACTCCTAAAATAGTCCCATAAAAAATTGAACCAATAATATTTACTAATTGAATAAGATTTTCAAAAAGATTTCCAACACTTGCGAATAGAACTGCAATTAAACCCCAAAAAAGGGTAAAACCCTTTGAAACTTTTACATAATGAGATTCTGACTTACCTATTATATTTCTTCTGTATAAATCTACAGTTGTTGTGGCCGAAAGTGCGCTTAGTTCTGATGCAGTTGAACTCATAGCTGCTGAAAATATTACAGCAATTAAAAGTCCAATAAGTCCATTCGGTAAGTGTCCTAAGACAAAAGAAATAAAAACATAATCTTTGTCATTAGTTTCTTGTTTTGGATTAGCCATTTCAATAATTTCTTTAGCTTTTTTACGTTGGTTTAAATCTATTTTATTTAGTTGATTAATTTCTTCTTGAGAGCTTCCTTTTAATAGGGCTGTTCTTATTTTCTTTTGAGTATTAATATTTTCTAATTCAAGGGTGGTAAATTCATTGCTTGAAGTAGAATTTCTGCCAATCTCTAGTGCTTTAGGATTAAAGTTTAATGGAGCAGGCTCAAATTGATAAAAAACAAAAACCATTACACCAACAAGAAGTATAAAAAATTGCATTGGGATTTTAAGAAAACCATTCATTATTAATCCCATTTGGCTTTCTCTTAAGGATTTGCCAGAGAGATATCGCTGAACCTGAGATTGGTCTGTCCCAAAATAAGATAAAGCTAAAAATAAACCGCCTGTCAAGCCACTCCAAAGGGTATAGCGGCTTTCGGGATTAATACTAAAGTCAAGAATTTCTAATTTCCCTGCTTTGCCTGAAATTTTAAGTGCTTCAAAAAACGAGACACCTTCAGGAAAGCTTTTTAATAAAAATCCAAAAGCTAAAAACATACCCAAAAAAATTATAAACATTTGTTGCTTTTGAGTTACATTAACAGCCCTTGTCCCACCAATAAATGTGTAGGTAATAACCAAAACACCAACTAAAAGGACCATTACATTTAAATTCCATCCCAATACAACACTCAAAATAATTGCCGGAGCATATATAGTTATGCCTGCTGCAAGTCCCCTTTGAACTAAGAATAGTAAAGCAGTTAATGTTCGGACTCTCAAGTCAAAACGACTTTCTAGAAATTCGTAAGCTGTGTAGACTTTTAATTTATGATATACAGGAAGGAAGAATAAACAAATAATTACCATTGCAAATGGTAAGCCAAAATAAAATTGAATAAAGCCCATTCCGTCATGATAAGCTTGACCTGGTGTAGATAAAAATGTTATAGCACTTGCTTGTGTAGCCATGACAGAAAGTCCAATGGTCCACCATCTTGCCTTGTTTCCACCCCTTATATAATCTTGAATATTTTGGTGTTTGTTATTTTTCCAAATACCATAAGTAACTATAAATATCAAAGTAATTAGGATAACTATCCAGTCAATTATTTCCATTATTTGAAAAAAGTCATAAAAAGATAAAACACAACCCAGTAAAATAGATTAGCTCCAATTAGTAATAGATAGTTTGATTTTTTATTGTTGGCCATATGAAATTAGGTTAGCAAAAAAACGATAAGCCCCAGGAACACCAGCAGGTAGTTCACGAAAGAAACTTAACCCAGTATAAATAATTCTCCCTTTTCCATAATCAGCAACAAGAAGACTACCCTTTTTTGCGTTTTCACCTTTATCATTCATTGATAATAGTGGTTCATATCTACTATCCCAATCATTTGCAAAATAAAGGCCTCTTTCCTGAACCCAACCTTTAAAATCGTCATGAGTTATCCTATTTGGCTCGTTAAGAAGAGGATGATTCTTGTTTAGAAATTGAATTTTAGCAGTTTCGTCAGTAACCCGGTCACGAGATAGTTTTAGTGAATAAGGTGATATGATTGAGGAGTCAAATCCACGGCTAGTGTTGTACTGTATTATTAGGGTTCCGCCCAGTTTAACATAATCCCACAAAATTTGGTTTTTAAAAGCCAGTTTTTTATGGATATTAAAAGCTCTAATACCTACTATTAATGAGGGAAAAGGTAAAAGATTTTCTAAACTTAATTCATCAACCTCAAATTCAGTAACAGCAATACCTATATTCCTTAAACTTTCAGCAACTTTATCTCCTGCTCCATTAAGATATGCGACTTCGCTCACGTTCGATTTTAAATCAATTTTTGATACAATAGATTTATTTTGACTCAACATATGTTGTTTAGAAATATGCGGGTATTTAATTTCCTCTAAGGTCATCGAGTATTCTTGAATTCCATCATTAATAAGTGCTTTAAAAATGCCTATATCACTTCCTAATGGAGGAGTAACATTAAAGACGAATTCTTGACTTGCTCCCTTTCGTTCGATCCAAATATTTTGTTTTTTTGGATAAACATCCCAGTTTCTCGGAATTTTAAGAGATAAAGATCCTCTAAAATTTGGAGTGTGAGCTAGAACTTGAAGAGATACTTTTTTAACTTTATTATTTTGAAAAAGAATGACTTTATCTCTTAACTGGACTGTAGCTTTAGGTAAAATTTGGAAATTTTGAAATATTTCACCTTCAACACTATCTGTAGTTTTATATTTAAGTGGTGTCTGAATTAAAATAGGGGTATCATTAACTATAATATAAAAATAAACATTAATGGGGTTTGGAGTTTCTGCTAAACCTTTTAAATTCTCATCTTTAACATAATAATTCCCTAAATCGCCTTCCTCTAAGAGCCAGTAAGGAGCAGTAATTTTATTGGGGATTTTAATATTTTGACGACTTTCCCAGAGTTGATTTTGAGGAAGTATTTTTGAAATTTCAAAATCAATAGCACCCTCAATTTTTTCAAGTTTTATTAAAGCTGGACTTGGATTCACAATAAGTAATTGAGTAGGTAAGGAGGTGTTTGCAATACCAGTTTCCTGAAAAGTATTAAACTGAAATCTGAGGCCTAAGCATTTTTGTATTAAATCACTTACTTCTTTCAATTTAATCTCCTTCCAAAAATCATTATCAATTTTTGAAATGTCTTTGTAAAGATTTGTCAGTAAATTTAAACTTTTATAGGGCTTTTCAATATCAAAGTTATCAATAATGATATCTACTTTCTTTTGGATTTTATTGCCACCGGAAATACGTCCCCATGTAGTATCTATTCCATCTAGAAGATTAGAATTTATTGGTTTACTCCCATTGATTAATTCCAAATATTCCTTTTTACTTCCTAGTCCTGGAGAACTTCCAAAGCCTTGAGACTTGTGCTGGCTTCTGCTCTTGGCAGCAATTTCTTCATTAGTTATTCCCAAAACAAAATCAGTAGGGTTACTTTCCACCTCAATCATTTTACTTTTATCAGCCTTTTCAAATTGTTCTCTTCCACCATAAGCCCACCAAGAGGTATTATAAAACTGTCGTTTTGGTTGCCATAGATCGACATTATTTAATTGTTCTGGATAAGCAGTTGGATCATTAGCTAAATGAAAAGCTTTTTCGCTAAGAATCGCAGAGCTTGTGTGATGACCATGAGTGGTTCCCGGAGTGCGATGGTCAAAACGATTAATTATTATGTCTGGTTTAAAAGCTCTAATACGATAAACGATTTGTTTTAAAATTTCATCTTTATTCCATATAGATAGGGTTTCGTCAGGATGTTTTGAATAGCCAAAGTCATTCGCAGTAGTAAAAAATTGTTCTCCTCCATCAATTTTTCTTGCCTCTAAAAGCTCTTGCGTTCTAATTAAACCTAATCCTTCCCTTAATTCATTTCCAATTAGATTTTGTCCACCGTCACCTCTCGTCAGCGATAAGTAAGCAGTACGCGCATTATAGTGATTTGAAAAAAGAGAAATAAGACGAGTGTTTTCGTCATCGGGATGAGCAGCAATATATAAAACTGTGGACAGGGTATTAAGTTTTTTAAGTTGTTTAAAAATTTCCGCACCATTTTGACCAAAAATGATTTGACCACAAAATATTATAATTATAAAGGCAACCTTTTTCATTATTTTAGTTTAAACCCAAAGAATCCCTGTATCGCTCATCACCGAGCTTATTTAATTTCCAGTAAGGGAGTTTTATTGTTTTGTTAATTTGAGCGATACTTTTTTGATCTTGACTACTTAAATCTTGTTCTACCCAGCCATAAATTTTGAAAGGAGCATTAATGCTAAATTTTATTGAAAGTTTACGAGATAGCTCTGGATAAGTCATGTGATAAGTATTTAAGCTATCATTTTTTTCTAATTCAGTTTCAACTTCATATAATTTTATAGGTTTATGTTTTAATTGAATGTATTCCAAAGAAGGGAGTATTTTAAAATTACCTTCAGGTAGAAGATCAGGATATGTCCGAATCCAAGTCCAAATTTCTTCCTCCGTTAAAGCATCTGGGAATCTTAGGTTTTGGTCAGCTTCTCCTTCGAAATAAGAATGACTATTCACTTCTAAACTACCTCTTCGATTTAATTGAAGATAAGCTTGTCCGCACCATTCTTGAATAGATGTTGTAGTTTTTAAAAGCGGTTTAGTTTTTCCCAATTTAGAAAATACACTAGTCATTATCGAGTAGGGATATATCCCTGTTAAAAAGTTTTTAGTTCGGTTTAATTTTATTATTGTATGAGTATTTCTAGATTTTTGATTTGCCTTTACTTGTACATTAGGTAAAAAATCTTCGGTAACATATATTAAAACTCCATTGCCTTCCCTTGGGGAACCGTAACGAAATTGTTTAATATTATATGTATTTATTTCTGCCATTCCATCGAACCAATAGTTTTTAAAAGCATTATTCAAATCTATAGACTTGGAACCTGAAAATTCCTGCTTTGGAACATTACAACTTAAGGTGAATAATAAAAATATGGCAGCTAACTTTTTCATTTGTTCAAGATATTGGGATTTTAGAAAACCGACTAATTTTTTGATATGATTTCTTTTATTTTTTTGAATACTTGAGCTACAGGGAGACCAATGATATTTGAATAGCTACCTTGAATTGAAAAAATATTTTGTAAACCAAATAGATCTTGAATTCCATAACCTCCGGCCTTATCAAGTGGTGATTGTGTTTTAACATAATTTTCAATTTCCAATTCAGTAAGATGAACAAAAGTTACCCTAGAAACCTCATAGATAATTTCCAGGCTACTTTTTTGTAAAAACCCCACAGCAGTTATAACTTCATGAGTACTATTTGATAAAGAATTCAACATTTTTTTGGCTTCTTTAATATTTTTCGGCTTGCCCAATGATTGATTCTTATGCCAGACAATTGTGTCAGCTGTAATAATTAACTGTTTATCTAATATCGTTTTTATAAAAGGTTCAGATTTTTGACGAACAATATGCTGGGCAATTTCTACACCATTAAGTTTTTCTGGGAAATCTTCAGCTACTGGTATTACTTTGACCGTAAAAGGTATTTGCATTTTATCAAAAAAATCCTGTCTTCTGGGAGAACCGGAAGCTAAAATAATCTCAAATCCTTTTGTATCTAGCATTTAGTCTTTAATTAGCACCTATATCTAGGCTCCATTTGTCTTGAACTCGTAAAACTTGTTCTATTATTTCTCGAACACATCCCTGTCCACCATTTTTATGTGATACATATTTTACAATTGCTTTGACGTCAGATACCGCATCTGCAGGACAGCAGCTTAAACCCACTTTCTCCATAACTGGAATATCTGGAATGTCATCTCCCATGTACAAAATTTCATCAGGATTTAAATCATAATTATCCATTAAATCATTAAATGAGTCAAGTTTGTGATGTGCCCCAAGATAAATATCATGAATACCGAATGCTTTAAAGCGATTTCTAATACCTTCGTTATTCCCTCCAGAAATAATGACAATTTTATACCCCTTTAGTATGGCACATTTAATCGCATATCCATCTTTTGTATCTACAGCTCGGTACAATTCTCCTTCCGTGGTTACAAGAACTTTTCCATCTGTCAAAACTCCGTCTATATCAAAGATAAATGTCTTAATCTGAGGCAAAATAGTTTTATAATTTTTATTTGTCATATTTAGTTTGAATTGCTGAAGTGAATAATTTATAAATTGATTTGAGATATGGACTCTTAATTAATTTTAGGTGTTTTTTTATTGTTTTTTCATCTCCCCGAATAGCTGGACCTGTTTGAGCATCTTGAGGATTAAGTGTTTCAATTTTTTCGAATGTTTCTCTAATAATTGGCTTTAAAAGATTAAAGGATAATTCATTTGTTTTACAAATTTCAGCTGCTTCGACGAAAAGATGATTTGTAAAATTATTAACCAATACTGCTGCAAGATGTAATTTTTGTCTTTGTTGCGAGTTTATTTCAAAAACTGAAGCTTTAACGCTTTTTGCAAGTTTTTTCAGTAAATTAATATCAGTTCTAATTTTACTTTCTATACCAAATGAAATTTTTGTAAAATCAACATCTTTATTTTTACTAAAACTTTGTAATGGATAAAATACTCCGGCTCGTTTTTGTGAGATAGTATTTAAAGATTGACTACCGGCGGTGTGAACAACAAAAGCATCTGTTGGAAGAGACCCTGAAATTGTGCTAATAGAATCATCTGTAACAGCTAAAAGATAAAGGTCTATATTCTCAAGATTACTCGCTTTTTTAACTATCGAAACACCTTCTGAGGTTTCGTTTTTTTTAGCAGATCTATTTACCCATTGAATTATCTTAACAACTTTATTTGAAATAATTGACTTATAAAGTTGATTTCCAAGTTTGCCCCCTCCAATCAGAATAATTCTCATACGCAACGAAAATACAAAACCTTATGGAGATGATTTAGATTTTATTTGTGGGATATAATTAAAAAAGTTAATATTCTTTATTCATATATATTTATTTAACGCAAAGGGGTTATTAAATTTTCTATACAAGACTTATATTTGCAATTGAATGATGATATAATTGATGAAGGACAGGTTTTTAAATATTTTATTTTCCACAAGACTTACAGCATTGCTTTTTATTCTTTATCCAACGGCTATGGCTTTTGGAACTTTTATAGAGAGTTGGTACAGTACAGATACTGCTAAAATCTGGATTTACAATGCTCGGTGGTTCGAATTGATTATGTTATTTATGGCAGTCAATTTTATAGGTAATATTTTTAAATATCGTCTATATAAAAAAGGTAAATGGGCAGTTCTATTGCTGCATCTATCTTTCCTTCTAATTCTAGCAGGCGCTTTTATAACTCGTTATATAGGTTTCGAAGGAGTTATGCCTATTCGAGAAGGTATGACTGAAAATAAAATGCTTTCGGATAAAACCTATTTGACTGTTTACGTTAGTGGAGACATTGAAGGCCAACCTAAGAGAAAAAAACTAGAAGACGATATTTTATTTTCAGAGCACGTCGATAATAATTTCTCATGGAATTACGATTTTAATGGGCAAGATTTCAATATCTCTTATGTAGATTTTATGGAAAATGTTACACAGGGATTGGTTCTAGATGAAAAAGGTGAAAGATATCTTAAAATAGTTGAAGCTAGTGATGGAAATAGACACGATCATTACTTAAAAGAAGGCGAAATTGCTAGTATACATAATATTTTATTCACACTTAATCGTCCTCAAAGCGGAGCTATAAATATTAATTTAAAAGATGGCTTGTATACAATAAATTCCCCTTTTTCTGGACAATTTATGCGCATGGCAGATCAATTTCAAGGAAGTGTAGAGGCAGATAAAGAAAGTCCCTTACAATTAAGATCACTCTATACTTTACCAAATTTTCAATTTGTTATACCTGAACCAGCATTACGTGGGAAATTTGACATTGTGAAGGCAGATTCTCAGGGTGAATCAATACAAAATGGACTTCGACTGGAAGTCCGATCTCAGGGAGAAAGCAAGGTCGTTACTCTCCTTGGAGGAAAGGGGGTTGTTAATGATCCTAAAAATATAAATCTTGCTGGCCTAGACTTTTTTTTACAATTTGGATCTAAAGCGTTAGAGTTACCTTTTTCGATCAAACTAAATGATTTTATAGCTGAAAAATATCCTGGAACCGAAAAAAGTTATTCTTCTTTTATGAGCAAGGTTAGTGTCGAAGATGACGAATCTTTTGACTATGATATTTATATGAATCATGTTTTAGATCATAAAGGATATCGGTTTTTTCAGGCTTCTTTCAATCCTGATGAAAAAGGAACTATTCTTTCTGTTAATCATGACTGGTGGGGAACTTACATTACATATGTTGGGTATATTTTACTTTATTTGAGCATGATAGGGATCTTTTTTATAGGTAAAACTCGATTTAAAGAGATGTCAAAAGCACTGGATAAAATCAATCAAAAAAAGAAAGCATTAATAATTATTTTGTTGCTTTTTGTTTCAGAAATATCTAACCTTTCTGCTCAAACACCTATTCATCAGCAAAGTGGAGCAATTGATTTTGATTCCATTATTCAGGCAGATGCTTTTTCCGAAAAACACGCTAAAAAATTTGGAGAATTAATAATTCAGGACTCCGGTGGACGAATGAAACCAGCAAATACCTTCTCCTCTGAACTTTTACGGAAAGTCAGTAAAAATGATACATATAAAGGGCTAAATTCCGATCAGGTATTATTATCAATTATGAATAATCCTGCGGTTTGGTATAATGTACCTTTAATTTATTTAAAGCGAGGCAACGATAGCATCCGGAAATTAACTGGGATCAAATTAAAAGAGTCAATCTTCAGAAAAAAGGCAGAATATGCACCATTGATATCTTTTTTTGATAAGCAAGGCAACTACAAATTAGCCACGCCACTTGAAGAAGCATATCGAGCTGCCTTACCTAATCAATTCCAAAAAGACTTTATTGAATTAGATCGCCGTGTTAACCTACTTTACTCAGCCTTGGAGGGTAAAGTAATGCGCATATTCCCTATTCCTAATGATAAAAACAATAAATGGGTATCTTTTCCAGAATTAACTGAAGCGAACTTTACTGGAAAAGATTCACTTTATGTTCGTAATATTTTACCATTATATTTTCAATCTCTTAGATTAGCTCAAAATGATAATGATTACGAACAGGCTGACAATTTACTTGAAAGTATTTATGGTTTTCAAAAGAAGTTTGGAAGCGAAGTGCTTCCATCAAAGGATACCATTAAGGCTGAAATTGCATATAACAAATATGATATTTTTAAAAAACTTTATAGTTGGTATATCTATGCAGGAACCCTATTCTTCATTATTTTGATCATTCAAATATTTAAACCCAATCGATATATTATTTTTTTAGTTAAAGCCTTCAAGAGTATTTTAATAGTTTTATTTCTCCTTCATACCCTAGGACTTATTGCTCGGTGGTATATTTCAGGTCACGCGCCATGGAGTGACGCTTATGAGTCTATGATATATGTAGCTTGGGCGACGCAATTTTTTGGTTTGTCTTTTGGACGAAAATCTGATATAACAATGGCTTCTACTGCATTTGTGACAGGGATGATTCTAATGATTGCACATTGGAATTGGATGGATCCTGCTATAGCTAATCTAGTTCCAGTATTAGACAGTTATTGGTTGATGATTCATGTTGCAGTAATAGTTGGAAGTTATGGCCCTTTTGCCTTGGGTATGATAATTGGTGGTGTTTCTTTGCTGTTAATGTTAATGGCATCAAGTAAAAATAAAAAGAAAATAAAGCTCCAGATTAAAGAGCTTACAATTATTAACGAGCTTTCCCTAACTGTTGGTTTAATAATGCTTACAATTGGTAATTTCTTGGGTGGTATGTGGGCTAATGAGAGTTGGGGCCGATATTGGGGTTGGGATCCAAAAGAGACTTGGGCTTTAATTAGTATTATGGTTTATGCATTTGTTATCCATATGAGATTGATCCCTGGTCTTCGCGGTGCTTGGATTTTCAACCTAATGAGTATTGTTGCTTTTGCTAGTATTATGATGACATATTTTGGAGTAAATTTTTATTTGGTTGGTCTGCATTCATATGCTAGTGGGGATAAAATTATTACACCAAATTTTGTATATTATTCTATCTTAGTCGTTGGACTTTTAGGGACAGCCTCTTATTTCAAATCTAGAAGAATTTATTGAAATGAGTTTAATAAGTTGTGTTTTATAAAACTTTAACTTAAAAAATTATAAGGAATTTATGAATGGTATTAAGGATAAAAAAACTAAAATAAGTTGGTTAATTTATTCAATTACTGGTTTGCTACTTTTAGGACTAGGACTTTCTCTTCTTGGAGAGGCTATTATATTTAAAATAGAAAAAGATATTAAATGGTTTTATTGGGGAACCCTTTCCTTAGTTGTATTTAATAGTGGAATTTGTTTTGTTGCCGAAGCAATAATTATAAAAATTAAAATGCAGCGATAAATTCGTCCTCATCACATCCTTTTAAGATTCCCTCAAAAGATTTTTGAGTTATAGCTTCAGCTTGACTAGATTCAAAACCTAGACCTATTACAAGTCGATGCATTAGTTGTTTTTCTGCTTCATCGGCAATATGATCCGCAAATACCATTCTTGCAAGGTCATATAAACGTTCCAATCGAATTTGTTTTGTTGAAGGAGGATTAATAGGATAATCATTTATATTTTCAATAATAGAAGCTACCTCAGCATCTTCTATTTCTAAGTTTATTGCAGTTCGATTAATAAAAGCTTGTTCTTCATCAGATATATTACCATCAGCGAGTGCTATTCGGACAATGGCAGCAAAATGGTCTCTATTCCTTAATTTAAACTTAGATGTATATAAGGTTGAAAATGACATAAATTAATTTTTTACTAAATATAAAAATTGAATTGTTATAGAGTTTTCTTTTTTTGATAATTTTTTAAAATCAGTTTGTTTTAGTCATGTTAGCTATATACTTGTAGTGTTTCTTCTTAACCATACTGCCTTTTTTTGAACTTTTCTTAGATATATTATATATTTTATTTTGAACAGAAGCAATTGTTGTTTTTAGTATTGGATTTAATTTTTTTTCGTTAACTAGTTTTTTTATCAATTCAGAAAAACGAATTTGTAATACCATTTCAGATTCATCAAGAGCATCAATATTTTTGAAATAACTATGAAATAAATGATCTATTAATATCTCTGGACTTAGTCCATTACCAATTAGGGTTTTTTTAGTTGACAGCATACGATTCAGTCTCTGTGCACTTAATATTTGATTTAATGCTGCGAATTGTAAGTTTTGAATAGTTTTCAATCCTCCTTCAGGTTTAATCTTAGAGATTAACTTTGGATCGATAAGCCACGATTGTGTTTGCCACAGATTATGATCTAAAAAATCTAAAGCCTTTTTTTGTGAAGTAATATTAACATTTTGATAGGGTATATTGTCCTGTCCCTTGACCATAATCGTCTCATTAATTCCACCTATTAATTTAATTACATGGTAAATATACCTTCTGTATACTCCAATCATCTCATTGTAAAGTTCATTTAGATTTTCAAAGGATTGACCTTTTTTTGTCGTCCATTTATCAAGATTCTTTGCAACTATTTTTAAATTTTTTAAACCATAACCACTTGCTTTGATAGGATCATCTCCAAT
>CABYBK010000016.1 GCA_902517245.1 uncultured Bacteroidota bacterium
AGTAGTTCTGATTACAACCTAGTTGGTAATGATAGAAATGGTAGTATTTCAGCTAATGATCCTGATATAACTTTCAATGTAGGTGATACGATAAACTTTGTTGTAAATGCCAGTGGACATCCATTCTATCTTAAAACTACAGCTGGAACCGGAACTGGAAATACTGTAAGTGGGGTAACTAACAATGGAACAACTAATCAAACTATAACCTGGACTCCAAGCTCAGCTGGGACATATTATTACCAGTGTTCTTTACATGGGGGAATGGTAGGAACTATAACAATTCAATAATCAAAATTTAGATTGGAGTCTTATTTAAATACAATTTCAATTTATTGGTGCTTTCTTTTAGAGTAAGAAGATCAAACTTTTATTATGTACAATTATTATCTTTTTTCTTGTTTATTCATAACTAGCTTTTTTTCTTTTTCGCAAAATGTAAATATCGACCAAAAAGTTTTTTTGATTACCCTTGATGGATTAAGATGGCAAGAACTCTTTAGGGGAGCAGATAGTTTATTAATAAAAAATCAAAACTATGTTAAGAACCCCGAAAAATTATATAAATGGGCATGGAGAGAAAAACCAAATGAAAGAAGACGAAGACTCATGCCTTTTATATGGGATAAAGTTATTGAAATAGGTCAAATATATGGTAACAGAAATCTCGGGAGTAAAGTAAATCTTTCAAATAATATGTGGTTTTCTTATCCTGGATACAATGAAATATTAACAGGTAGAGCAGATGATAAAAATATAATTAGTAACGATAAAATCCCTAATCCAAACCAGACGGTATTAGAACAATTTGCAAAAACTTATGATCCTTTTAAGGTTGCAGCCTTCGGGAGCTGGGATGTTTTTGATTATATAGTTAACCAAGAAAGATCAGGCGTTTATACTAATTGTGGTTTTGAGCAATCAACAGATCTACCTCTCAATAATCAAGAAATTTTACTTAACGAACTTCAAAGTCAAATTCCTAGTCCTTGGGATAATGTTAGATTAGACGGGTTTACTCACCAATACGCTAAAGCTTTTCTTGATAAACATCAACCAGATTTAATTTTTATCTCTTATGGTGAGACTGACGACTTTGCTCATAATGGAGATTATGAATCTTATTTAAATTCTACAAAGAATACAGATAGCTTTTTAAAAGATCTTTGGGAATACACTCAGCAAAATGAATATTACAAAGGAAAAACTACATTTATAATAACTACAGATCACGGCAGAGGAACAAAACCTGTTGATAGCTGGAGAGGACACGGTGTTGATGTTAAAGGATCAGATCAAACTTGGATAATAGTATTTGGTAAAGGAGTTTCACCAAAAGGGGAAATTTCAAAAAAAGAACAATTATATAATAATCAAATTGCACCTTTAATACGGAAGCTTACGGGACTTACCCAAAAAAAAGGTGATAATTATGGTGCTCCATTAATAATTAAGTAAAATAAACTATTTAGATATAATTAATTGACTCAAAAATTTTGTCAATTAAAATAAGGATCATCACAATCAAAGAAGACTAAGTCAGTACCATTAAATAAATCAGCCTCCTCCTTCTTGAAAATATTTAAATCATATTCGTCGGGTAAAGGAGTATTCATTATGGCTCTTTCTCCTTCAATATGAGCTGCATTTAGAACATCATGCCCAAGTTCATGCCACATCAATATCAGCTTTCTATTGAAGGAATATTCTGCCCAATAATCTGCATTTATAGCTATATTAATCACACCCTCTTCACATGACCCATATGCTATCCCAGCAGCGTCATCTCTATCACTATCAGAATTAGCAATAGTCAAGTCTGTAAATATTTTAACTTCTTGATCCCCAAAGTCGTAACCATATTGTGTTTCTCCGATAGTTTTAAATGCAAGCCAATAATCCTCTAAATTTTTTATTTCACCATAAATCGGATCAGCTCTATATGCTTCATCTCTTAGTTGTGAATCAGTTTTCACTATGTTAGGAATAACTATTTCTGATGTTGCATCAGCTTCATCCTCATTAGCACATTTAGTTGTAAATGTAATTGCAATCATTGCAAAAACAATCCCTATTTTTGATGTTTTACTTTTCATTAACTAATAAATAATTTTTAATGAAATAATTAGATTTTTCATTTTGCGAATATAAAAATATCTACATGTTTGGGTAAAAATGTCATTGGGTATTTTTTAAAATTAATCAAACGGGAATCTCTTACTTATTATTAACAGGAAGTTACTAGAGAAACTTTTAATTATCTTTATTTGAGTATTCCAAAATTTAATAAGGCATTATATTATTACGATGAAATTTTATTATCTATTATTTATTTTTCTTTGTTTTTCTGTTTTATGCTGCGAAAAAGAAACTGAATGTATTATAATACAAGACAAATACGGTGGAAACGGTGCTTTTTATTTTCAGTGGGACAGAACAACTCCAGGAAACACTGATATGCAAATTGGCACTGGCTCTGTAAGTGAAAAAATTTTTAATCAATATAATGTTGGAGATATTTACTGTATCGAGGAGTTGATGCTTTGATATTACTTGGGTTTTATCTTTAAAATTAGTTTACCCATTTTGTCCCCATTGAATAGCTTCAGAAAAATTGATCTAAAATTATCTATTCCTTCGTAGATATCCTCATTTACCGTTATTTTACCCTCTTCTATCCATCCAGAAATTTCACTAATAGCTTTTTCATACTTATGAACATAATCAAACACTATCATACCTTTTATTGATGCTCTATTTACCAATAATGATAAATAATTTTTAGGCCCTTTAATTGACTCTTTGTTGTTATATTGTGAAATTGCACCACATAAAATTACCCTTGCATTTCTTCTTAGGAAAATTAATGCTGCATCAAGTATTTCACCACCAACATTATCAAAATATACATCAATGCCGTTAGGACATTTTTTTTTGATTTCTTTTATAACATTTCCTTTTTTATAATCTATAGAATTGTCAAAACCTAAATTATCTTTTATATAATTACATTTTTTTTCTCCTCCAGCTATTCCAACAACTGTACATCCTTTAATTTTTGCTATTTGGCCAACTAAACTTCCAACCGCCCCTGCGGCTCCGGATACAAGTACAACATCTCCTTCTTTAATTTTAGCTTCTTCTAAAATCCCAAAGTAAGCTGTCATGCCTGGCATACCAAGTACTCCCAAGTAAGTTGATAAATTAGATTTTAAAGGGTCAACCTTTATTAAATTTTCACCATTAGAAATACAATGTGTCTGAACACCACCCCAACCGCTCACATGGTCTCCTATTTTAAACTTAGTTTTGCCAGATTTTTGAATTACTTTACCGACTGATCCAGCTCTCATTACTTCACCAATTTCTATCGGCTTTATGTAAGATCTAGCCTCATTCATCCATCCTCTCATGGCTGGATCTAAGGATATATATTCATGCTCAATTAGAATCTCTCCTTCTAGTAAATCAGGTAATTTTTCTTCAGTTAATTCCCAGGTGTTTTCATCTGGTAGCCCATATGGTCTTTTTTTAAATAGTAATTTTTTGTTAATCATTGTTTAAATATCTTATTGATGAAGTTCATTCCAGTAATTGCACTAGCAGTAATTAAACCTGAAAATAGTGCTGCTCCAACACCTGCAGTTACTATATCTTGACCTGTTAGGAAAAGTCCATTAATTTTTGTCCTTGGTCTTAAAAAATTTTGGCGAAACCGTTTAGGGTTATGATCAATCCCATAAAGTGCTCCTTGTTTGTAATTTGAAAAATGTTTAGCTGTAAGGGGTGTGGAAAATTCGTAAAAATCTACTTTTCCTTCTAATTGAGGTAATTGTTTGAATAAGTGCTTAAAAAGTCGTTGAGCATATTCTTCCTTTTTAAGTTCATATGCTTTGCCACGTTTTTTCCAAACAGTACCATCCCATTCAGCGAACGCCTCGTATGGAACCATTGTTATTATATCAATTGTACTTTTTCCAGGATAACGCTCATTCCAATCAGAAAATTTAGCAGCAGGAAAAGAAATATAGACCAAAGGAAATTCCTCTTTATTATTTTTTAAGAATCTTTCAACACATTCGTCATGATCGAGGTCCTCAGGATAGATCCAAAAATTCGTTTTGGGAAGCTTTAATTCATCAGGAGAACCCTTTAATCCTATATATAGACAGCCATAACCAACTGAAGGATTAACATGTTTTAATTTTTGATTTAGTTTATGAGCAGTGGCAACATCTGAGGGGATTAAGTTTTCGAAAGTATTGAAAACACCTGTGCCACTAACAATAGTATCTGCATACAGACTTTTCCCATCTGTTAACTTTACACCTTTAGCTTTATTATTTTCTATAATTATTTTATCAACTTCTGCACGAACCAAAATTGTACCCCCTGCTTTCTCAATTACTTTTTCAATCGTATTTAAAATTTGAGAAGATCCTTTTGCAGGAACACTTCCTCCTTGCATGTAGTGTTTTGCAACAGAAGCGTGCATTGCAAAACTACTTTGTTTTGGTGGAAGACCGTAATCACCGTATTGTCCACATAATACTTTTATTAGAGTGTCATTTTTCGTAAGTTCGTTTAGTACATCATAGGTTGTTCGATTTGCATATTTTAAATATTTTTTTCTCATGAATCTCCCTAAAATTGAACTAGTAAATCCAGATAAGGCTTTATCCATATAAAATTTAGAAGCTGACTTATTAACTGCAAAAATCAAATCGATATATTTATCAATTGCATCTTTTTCATCAGGAAAATATTCACCCAATTTTAACTTAAAATTATCTACACCTTTTACGAAATCATACTGCTTACTACCTAAAATTATACGATCATAAATTTCCCCCATATCATCCCACTTCAATTGGTCATTGGAAACATAATCAAATAATTTTCTTAACAAACTGTTGGGTCTTTGAACTTCACCTATGTAATGAATACCTACATCCCATTCAAATCCTTTTCGTTTAAAAACATGTGTAAATCCACCTGCAGTGTAATGTCTTTCTAACAACAATACTTTTTTTCCAGCCTTAGAAAGTAAGGCGCCTGTACATAGACTACCGATGCCTGTTCCGATTAAAATAGCATCGTAATTTTCAGCTAATTTGTGAGGTTTTTTGTAAGACTGGATCATTAAAAAACTTTTACCACTATTTCCCTAAAGTAAAAAATCTTTTAAGGCTTCCCACTATATTTTTTTAATTTTAAGTATAATTAGGTTAATTTATTTGAATATTATCTGAACTATGAAAAGAGCTCCAAAAATGTTTTTTACGCTTCTCTTATTGATGCTATTTGGATTTTCTTGCTCTTCAGAAAAAGAATCAGATATAGAACTTTCAAATGAAGTTAATATAATAGATAAAGAGAACATCAATCAAATTGTCAATTCATTTGAAAATTATTATAGTGACGAAAGTCATTCATCTGATTACATATACGATCAAAATAAGCTTCATAGGTTTGATCTTTATCTCACACAACAAAATTTAAGTGAGATTGACAGTAATCCGGTGGCAGAGGAATATGTTGAAGGATTTTTAGTATTTGAAGGTAAAGTTGTTAAAAATATAGGGATTAGGTATAAAGGATCAATAGGCGCCTGGGTGGGTTGTCTTTCTGGTGAAGATTGGACTAATCCTTCTGGTTATAAAACATGCCCAAAGCTTTCCATTAAAATAAAATTTAATTGGAAAGGAGATAAGAAATTTTATGGTATGAAAAAGATTCAATTTCATTCTCAAAACCTTGATCCCACAAAAATGCACGAGAGACTTGGTTATTATATGTTTAGGGAATTTGGCGTAATTGCTCCAAGATCAAATCATGCTTTGATCTATATTAATGGAAAATTTAATGGTGTTTTTGCAAATACAGAAAATATAGATGGCCCTTTTACAAATAAACATTTTGCAAAACCAAATGGAAACTTATATAAAGAAGTTTGGCCTGTTAATAGTTACGGCGGTTCTCAAAATGAAAATTATTTTATTGATGGATTAAAAACAAATGAAGAAATTTCTGACGTATCTAAAATTAAATCTTTTTCAGATCAACTAGGTTTAATAAACAAATCCCAAGCTATTAGTATTGTAGATGATTGGATAGATGAAGATTTGTTTTTAAAGACAATTGTCGTAGATAGAAGAATTGCTAATGATGATGGTTTTTTACATTTTTATCATCAAGAAGGTCAGGATTATGAAAATCATAACTACTACTGGTATGAAGATCCAAACGATGATAAACTTCAACTTATACCTTGGGATTTAGACAATTCTTTCGAAAATCTAATTCAAAATATAAATCCTGTAACTCCAATTAAAGATAAATGGTATAATACATCAAATCAATGCAATGGCTTTAGATATGGATCGTTTAATTTATTACAAAGATCAGCTGCATGTGATAAAATAATTGGTTCATTTTCTGAGTCTAGGGATAAATTTGAAAGGTTAGACAATCTTTTTATAGGGGAATTATATAATATGCCTATTATTAACTCACTTCTAGATAAATGGTCTTATCAAATTCGAAGTGCAGTTGAGGAAGCTAATATTATTCATGGAGATAAAGAACCTAGTTTAGAAGAATGGAAAGAAAGTGTAGAATTTTTAAGATATTCGATAAATCAATCATTAAATTGATAATACCCAGCCCTATTATTTTTAAATATTAAACTTTAATTAAAATGAAAATCAAGTCAAAGAGTATAGTTCTTCTAGTTGTCCTTTTTGTTTCATCTATAAATATTCTTAAAGGACAAGATAAACTTAAGATTGAGTTTGAAGACATAAAATACAGGAATGTAGGTCCTACAAGAGGCGGTAGGTCAACTACTGTTTGTGGAGTTGTAAATGAGCAATTTACTTTTTATATGGGAACTACAGGTGGTGGAGTATGGAAAACATTAGACGGGGGATTAAACTGGAAAAATATTAGCGATAATTACTTTAAAACCCCATCAATAGGTTCAATTGAAGTATTTCAAGCAAATCCATCAATCATTTATGTTGGAACAGGTTCAGATGGAATTAGATCTAATGTAATTGTTGGAAAAGGAGTGTATAAATCAAATGATGCTGGTTCTACTTGGAAACATTTGGGACTTGACAATAGTGGTCAGATTGGAGCGATTAAAGTTCATCCACAAAACTCCAGTATAGTTTATGCGGCAGCAATTGGACAACCATTTAAATCAAATAATGAAAGAGGATTATTTAAGTCTATTGATGGAGGAGAGTCTTGGAATAAAATTCTGTATATATCTGATGAAATTGGTATCGTTGATATTGAATTATCACCTGAAAATCCCGATATAATTTATGCTGCCTCATGGAAGGTTGAACGTAAGCCTTGGACAATTATAAGTGGGTCTGAAAAAGGAGCTATATATAAATCTATTGATGCAGGCAAAAGTTGGATTAGCTTGTCTAATGGTCTTCCTAATGGGGTTTTGGGTAAAATTGATTTGGCTGTTTCACCAGCTGATCCTGACAGATTATATGCAGTTATTGAGGCCGACAAAGGTCAAGGAGGTGTTTATGTTTCTTATGATAAAGGAGAGAATTTTAAGGCAATGAATTTTAGAGAAGAATTAGTCAATAGACCATTTTACTATTGTAATATTTATGCAAACCCTAATAATGCAGATATAGTATATTCAAGTGCTAATAGATTTATGGTTTCGAAAGATTCAGGTAAGACATGGGATATTAAGGATACTCCTCATGGAGATAATCATGATATTTGGATAAATCCAAATCATGAAAATACTTGGATTCAATCAAACGATGGTGGAGCAAATATTACTTTTAATTCAGGAAAAACATGGACTACTCAATTTAATCAACCTACGGCAGAAATTTATCAAGTTGAGGTAGACAATCAGTATCCTTATTGGCTTTATGGCGGGCAGCAGGATAATTATAGTACGGTCTCAGTTCCAAGTCAACCACCATATCCAATTCAAGCAGGACCTAATGCTTGGATTCTTTCAACAGGTGGCTGTGAGACAGGACCTGCAGTACCAAAACCAGGAAATCCCAACATAGTTTATTCAAATTGTAAGGGAAGATTTAGTGTATACAATAAATTAACAGGTCAGGAAAAGCGGTATTATGTTGGAGCACAAAACATGTATGGGCACAATCCTAAAGACCTTATATATAGATTTCAAAGAGTTTCACCAATTCATATATCTCCTCATGATGAAAAAGTTATTTATCATGGTTCACAATTTTTACATAAAACAACAAATGAAGGGTTAGATTGGGAAATTATATCACCGGATTTAACCGAATTTGATCAATCGAAACAAGTAATTTCTGGATCACCAATCACAAGAGATATTACTGGTGAAGAATTTTACAGTACAATTTATTCAATAAGGGAATCAATTATTGAGAAAGGTCAGATTTGGGTTGGTTCAAATGATGGACTTATTCATTTAACTAGAGATGGAGGCAAAAATTGGTTAAATGTAACTCCCAAAAATTTATTAAAAGGAGGAAGGGTAGATTCTGTTGAGCCTTCAAAGCATGACCCTGCTACTTCATATATATCAGTTTTAAGATATCAATTAGGTGATTGGTCACCGTATGTATATCGTACTAAAAATTATGGTAAAAGTTGGGAATTAATAGTAGAAGGTATTCCAGATGATTTTCCTGTCCGAGTAGTGAGGGAGGATCCCATAAAAGAGGGATTATTATACGCAGGGACAGAATTCGGAATTTATATATCGAAAGATGCAGGAAATAACTGGATTGAATTCCAAAAAAATCTTCCAGTGACTCCTATAACTGACATTAAAATCCAAAGGGATGATATTGTTTTGTCTACAATGGGCCGATCTTTTTGGATTATGGATAATATCCAATTTCTGAGATACGATTTTGACTCATTTAAACCTGAAATTGTAAAACCTGCAAATGCTATTCGTTATAGATATAGTATTCCAGATATTGAAATTAACGATTATTTAAAGCCTGGAGCTTTCATAGATTATTATCTTGATAACGGTAATTACAATGATGTTTTAATTTCATTTTTTGATAAAAATGGGATAGTTGTAAATTCTTTCTCCAATGAAAATGAAAATTCTAAACAGAAAAAAGCCTACGATATGGCATTAAATGAATTTATTTCAAATAACACTACTAAAGTGACTAACAAGAGGGGGTATAATCGTTTTAGATGGAATTTGAGACATAAAGGAATTACAGAAAATGATAATGAAAAAAATCTTCTTGGACCACTTGTGAAGCCTGGAATATATAAAGTTCAAATTTTGGTTGACAATAAGTATAAAATGGAGGATGAAATACTAATATTAAAAGATCCTAATTCAGAAAATACTGAAAATGACTTTGCTAATACCGAGGGTTTACAATTAAGATTACTCGATAAAATAAGAGAGGCTAAAAGTATTGCAACTGAACTACAAAGTTCAATTTCATCTAAAAAACAAAGGAAAAATAAATCTGTCTTATTAAAAGAAAAACTTAATATGTTGATTACAAAAGAGGGCGCTTACATGCAACCAATGTTAATAGATCAACTTAAATATCTTTATAATATGATTACTAGGGCTGACCAAGTTTTAGGAAATGATGCATATTACAGATTCGATGCTTTAAGTCTAGAGCTAGAAAAAATCAAAAAATCCTTAAAAATTTGATTTCATAAAACTCTTTTTAAAAAGGGAACCAAAGTGGAAAAAAAATGTCCTAAAAGTCAAGTGTTTTTAGGACATTTAACCTTGAATAGTAATATTTAATATGAAAATTCCATTTCCTCTTCTGCTTTAGCTCTTTTGTAAACATTTATTTTTTTTATTTTACCATTTACAAACAAGATGTCATGAACATTATGTTCAAAAATTTCATTCCCGTCAGCATCAACATCAGAATAGTCATTACCAGTTGTTAGCCATTGTTCAATAACTCCTTCTTTATTTTTTGCAGCATTTGCGATCATCCATTTTACCTCCCATTTTGGATTTGCTGATTTAAACCAATTATCTAATATTTCAATATGAGCCTCACTTCCTTTTACTACACTGCCATCTGCGGTGTATCCTTCCCAGTCTGCTGCATTTATTTCTGCAATTCTATCCAAGTTTTTTTCATTATGAGCATTTATGTAATCAAGCCACGTATCTTGATTTGAAACTTCTCCTACAATTATAGGAGTCATCATATCTGTCCCATCCATCATGGCAGACCCAATCTCAATCGGTAAACCTTTTTCTGAAGATTTACTTACTTGAGTATTTTGGCAACCAGTTGTAACAATTAAAATTAATATTATGGAATAAATTTTTTTCATTATGATTAAATTATGATTAATAATCTATTCAAGATAGAGAGAATAAGGTGTAATCGCAAAGCATATCTCCACATTTTCCAAAATCAATAATGATAACATTTTTAGGTATAAGGTTAATTTTAATTTTTGCAATTAATTAAATTTTTAACTTGTAAAATAAACTTAATTTAAAATGCTTAATTATTTAAAATTCAGACTTTTTCTTGCTTTTATAATTTTACTATCATCAAATTTGATTTACTCCCAATCAAATAATAAGTTAAAGCCAATTGATGTTTTTAGTCTAGAATATGTTTCAAGTCCAAAAATTTCTCCAGATGGCAAAAAAGTTCTTTATGTAAGGAACTTCAAAGATATTATGACAGATAAAAATTATTCAAATATTTGGATAATTAATTATGATGGAACAAATAATTCGCCCATCACAACCGGGAATCAAAATGATTTTGATCCAACTTGGTCAAACTCCGGTGATAAGTTTACCTACAAATCTAATTCAGATAAAACTATACAGCTATATTTATATGTACTTTCACAAAAGTCTAATCAAAAATTAACCAATCTACAAAGTTCTATTTCTTCTGTTAATTGGTCTGAAGATGACAGTTATTTAACCTTTACTTCTTTTGTAGAGGAATCATCCAATGGTCTTATCAAAATGCCAGAAAAACCTAAAGGCGCGAAATGGAATGATCCAGCTGTAGAGATTGATAACATAAAATATCGTAGCGATGGAAGAGGATATTTAAAACAAGGTTTTTCACAAATTTTTATATTACCTATAGAAGGAGGTACACCAAGACAAATTACATACCTCAATAATGATGCATCATCTCCAAAATGGTTAGCGAAAAATAAAATTATATTTTCAGCCAACCTTCATGATAATTCTGATTTAGAACCAAGAAATTCTGAAATATATTTGATAGATATAATTTCAGAAAAAATTAAGCCATTGACATTTCGTTTGGGACCTGATTACAATCCAGTGGTCTCTCCCAACAAAAAAGAAATAGCCTATTTAGGGTTTGATGAAAGATATTTAGGATACCAACAAAATGATCTTTTCATAATGTCTAGTGATGGGAAAAATGTTAGAAATATCTCCAAAAAATTCAATAGGAATATCAGTAATATAAATTGGTCCGAAGATGGGAAGGGTCTTTTCTTTCAATATGATGATAAAGGTGTTACAAAGCTTGCTTATATATCTTCTTCTGGTAAAGTAAATGATATGGTAAGTCAATTAGGAGGAATGTCCCTAGGGAGGCCTTATAGCGGTGGCACATATAGTGTTTCAGACAGTGGTAGATATGCATATACTTTCGGGAGTGTACATAATCCTTCTGATTTAGCAGTAGGATATAATAAAAGCTTTAAAAGGCTGACATTTTTGAATAAGGATTTATTTGATCATAAACAACTTGGTGATGTTGAGGAAGTTTGGTTTAAATCTTCCTTTGATGAAAGACAAATTCAAGGATGGCTTGTGAAACCACCTAATTTTGATTCTTCTAAAAAATACCCTTTGATATTAGAAATTCATGGAGGACCTTTCTCTAATTATGGATTTAGGTTTTCAGCTGAAGTTCAATTATTTGCAAGCAAAGGTTATATGGTCCTTTATACTAATCCAAGAGGAAGTACTAGCTACGGTAAAGAATTTGCAAATCTTATCCACCACAATTATCCAAACCAAGATTACGATGATTTAATGTCAGGAGTAGATCATATACTAAAAAGGTCCTACATTGATAAAGATAACTTATTTGTAACTGGCGGAAGTGGAGGAGGAGTTTTAACAGCATGGATCATTGGAAAAACAGATAGATTTAAAGCAGCAGTAGTAGCAAAACCAGTTATAAACTGGTATAGTTTTGTTTTATATGCTGATAATATTAATGTTTATTACAAGTATTGGTTCCCAGGTTTACCTTGGGATAATTTGGAGCATTATATGGATAGGTCTCCAATCTCTTACGTTGGTAATGTAAAAACTCCTACAATGCTTTTAACTGGTGAACAAGATTTTAGAACACCAATTGCAGAAAGCGAGCAGTTCTATGCAGGATTAAAACTAAATAAGGTTGAGTCAATGTTAGTGCGTATTCCTGGAGCTAGTCATGGAATAGCAGCTAGACCAAGTAATTTAATAACCAAAGTTAATGCGATAATTGCCTGGTTCGATAAATATAAAGACGGTGACCAAGATAATTAACTAGTTAAAACCTATTAATCCAAAATTGAGCAAAGTTAACTTTCAATTGTATCTATATTTAATAAATTAGAGGATGAATAAATATGAAAAAAATAGAAGAACATTTCTCAAGCAGAGTAGTGTAGGATCTCTAGGACTTACAATTTTACCATTTTCTATCAATGGTATTGCACCAAGTGATACCCTTCGAATAGCTCATATCGGTGTAGGATTAATGGGTAATAATCATATTAAGTGGTTTGCTGAACTTCCTGAAGCAAAGATTGTTGCTTTATGTGACGTTGATCAAACTCATTTGGCTACTAGTATTAGTAATTTAAAAAAAAGACAATACGCTAGTGAAATTAATGCTTATGAAGACTTTAGGAACATTTTGGATCGCAAAGACATAGATGCTATTACTTGTGCTACTCCTGACCATTGGCATGCAACTATTGGAACTTTAGCTTTCCAATCGGGGAAAGATGTTTATGGCGAAAAGCCGTTATCGTATGATGTTCTAGAAGGACAGAAAATGTTGAAAAACCAAAAAAAATATAATAATATTTTCCAACTAGGAACTCAGATTCATGCTGGTGGTAATTATCATAGAGTTGCTGAAATTATAAAATCAGGTGTTCTTGGTGATATTAGAACTGTAAGATTATGGAAGACTGGAAGTTCTCCAGAATTAAAAATGACCAAAGGTAAAACTGTACCAAAGACACTGAACTGGGATATGTGGCAAGGCCCAGCCCCAGAGAGGGATTACTTCCCTGAAAGATGTCATTTTAATTATAGGTATTTCATGGACTATTCCGGTGGGGTGTTTGCAGATTTTTGGTGCCATATAGCAGACATTGTATACATGTCCTTACGACCAAAAGGTTTACGTTCTGTTAGTGCTAGAGGAGAGGAAGCCAAGGGTATTTCTGATACTCCAGGATGGATTGATGTTGATTATGAATTCGATAACTTAAAGATTCATTGGACAACCGAACCACCTAAAGTTCCTGGTGTAAAAGATAAAGGTATTGGTGCTTACTTTGAGGGGGACAAAGGGACTTTAATTTGTGACTATAGTTCTAGGGAAATAAAAATCAATGGACAGACTTTAACTGATCTTGATCAAGTACCCATTTCAATTAAACGTTCCCCTGGACACCAGCAGAATTTTATTGATTCGGTCAAATCACGTAAACAGCCTGAGTCTAACTTAGAATACGCCCGTGAAATGACCTTACCCATGCATCTAGGGCTTATTTCATGGAGGTTAGGAGAAAGTTTAAAATGGAACCCTGAAAAAGAAAAATTTATTGGTAATGCTAGAGCCAATAGGCTTTTAAGTCGCAAAGCTAGAAAAGCATGGAAATTAATCTAGTAGCACTAGGTTCATCTTAATTAGTTTCTTATTAATTCTAAAAATTTAATTACTAATTGCATGCTTTTATCTAAAGGGTTTTTTTAGTTTTACTTTATGAAAATATTTTATATAATAATTACATCATTTATTATTCTCTCATGTAATGAGGAAGATAAAAATAAAGACATTGTTTATTTATCACCTGATTGCGGGTGCTGTCATGACTGGATTTCCCACATGGAAAGCAATGACTTTTCTCTAGAAAAAAATATGGATTCCAATATGTATGATGTTAAAATTAATGCTGGGCTTCCAATTGATTTAGCATCTTGTCATACGGCAATAATAAACGGTTATTTTGTGGAAGGTCATGTCCCAGCTAGCGATGTTAAAAGGTTGATAAATGAAAACCCCAACAATATAATTGGTTTGACTGTGCCAGGGATGCCGGCTGGAGCAAATGTTCCTGGGATGGAGGTTAATGATGAAAATGCAAATTTTGATGTCTTGGCGATTGATTCGAATGGAAAATCAAGTATTTGGTCACATTACGAATAGTTGGTAATTCTTTTTTAAAGACTCATTAGATATGAGTTTAATTCCTCCCCATTTGACTTTTATTTAAAAAGGCTTTTTTATAAATTTGTTAAAAAAATCATGAAAAAATTTTTATTAATTCCATTTGTTGTTTTGCATTTTTCAATGGCAAACGAAAACATTATTGAAAATTATTCGATAAATGTAAGTGCCGAAAGTAGAAATGATTATATTTTATCCGGAACTGACGATAACGGAGCCGTCGAAGGTGAAGATCCTGAACTAGTTTATAAATTAGGCTCTAAAATTGATTTTATAGTGAATGCTCCCGGACATCCTTTTCTTTTAAAATTAAAAGCTGGTATTGGTAAAAAAAATCAGATAGAAGGAATAGAAAATAATGGTTCTACAAAAGGGACTATTTCTTGGACTCCTTCTAAGGCAGGGACCTATTATTATCAATGCGGAAAACATAAAAATATGGTTGGTGTAATCAAAATAATTTAATATCCACATATTTGAATTGTCGTGTGCCTGAAATTTAATGTGGGTTAACAACTATACCTAATAAGAATTTAATGCTAATAAAATGAAATACATATACATCTTATTTTTAATCTTTTCTGTGGCAATTAATAGTCAAACATTAACTTTTGGTGATAACATAGAAGATGAAAAAATCATCAAAATTTCTGAAATTAAAAAATTGTATAATTCATCTGAAATATTTAATACTTCTTTTAAGGCAAAAGTTAATGATGTTTGTCAAATGAAAGGATGTTGGATGAAATTAGATATTGGAAATGATAATGAAGTAATGGTGAATTTTAAAGATTATGGATTTTTTGTTCCTACAGACATCAAGGGGAAAGAAGTAATTGTGAGCGGAGAAGCTTTTACAAGAAAAATTCAGATTGAAGAATTGAAACACTATGCTCGTGATAGGGGTGATTCAGAATCAATCATTAACGCAATTGATAAACCGAAAGAGATCTTATCTTTAACAGCAGATGGGGTAATACTTTTTGATTAACACACACTTGATCTCCTTTTATAAAATATCTTAGAGACTGAAAAATTATAAATGAAAGATCACAATTCAATTAAAAAGTATAACTGTACAAGTTGCTCTAAGGAAATTAATTTTATTTGGTCTAGCAGTATATTTAATAATAATGAGTTTGCGAGACTTTGTAATGATTGTAGACAAAATATTTTTAATGATGTTTTATCCAATACATCAAAAAAATGATAGTTGATGAAAAAACTATTAATAATGTTAGCAATTTTCACTGTAGGTTCAATCTATTCCCAAGAAAAATTAAAATTAAAAGGTCTTACAAAAAAAGAAATTAAGGCATTAAAAAGACAACAAAAAGAACAAGATCGTATTACCAAGTACGCTAATATGGGGCTTAATCAATGGGGTATTGATGAGAAAGCTCAAACTTGGTATTTAGCACTTAAATTTCATTTACCCAGCTCAAGACAAGCAGGTGGTATTCCAATCCTTAGACAGTATCAATCATTCACTGAAGAATCGTCAAGGATATATCCATTATGGATAATTGATGGGCAACAATTTAATTCACCACCAAACGATGTTTTGGCCTTATCACCCCTTATAAGGAAAGTTAGAGTTTTAGTGAGTGCTGCCGAAGTAAATCGTTGGGGAAAACAAGCCAGAGCAGGTGTTATTGTATTAGAAACAGCGCGATAATCTAACATTTAAACACTTTAATCTAAATTCGAGATTTACTTATTAATTAGTAAAGTTTTTTTGTAGTTTAGAATTCATTAATCATAAATCAATAAATATGAAAAATTTTATATTATTTCTATTAGCAATTCCATCTTTAATATCTGCTCAATATGCAGTGGCAGATTTTATTGTTCTAAATGATGAAATGGATGCAGAATACCACCAATTAGAAAAAGTTTGGGGAGCATGGCATCAAAACTCTGTTGAAAAGGGAGAGAAAACTGGCTGGGCAGTTTGGAAAAGAACACCTCAAGATGGTGACAACGAAAATGCTGCAGATTATGTAGTTTTTAATCAATTTGGCTCTGAAGAGCAGATGAATAATTATCTAAGTGGAGGAGACGATTTTTCAATTAACGAGGCTATCTCTACAATGAGATCTAATTTAAAAGGTATGTCTAAAAGATCCATCAGAAAAATAGTTCAATCTGAGGAAAAAATAAAAAAAGAAGTTCGCACCTACCATATTCAAATGGTTGACGCTACCCCTTTTGATAATCTCAATATCAAAATTGGAGATAAAATGACATTTGCACCTATGATTCAAAAAACTGATGATTATGAGCAAGTAGAATCTTATATAGCAAAACCTTATTTTATGGAACAAATAAAAAATGGAAAACACAAGTGGTGGGGTTTTACAAGAATTATAAACAGGAGTGATAAAGCTTATAAAAATTTGACACATATTGCTTGGAATATGTATGTTCCAGATGCTCAGCACGACGATTATGTTGTTGAAAATGAATTTATTCAAAAAGTTCTTAACGATAAGATATCTAGTTCTAGAGAAATGAGAGATGCCCAAGAACTTACCTTAGTTTATCAGAACAATTAAATATAATATAAAGACCTAAAAAAACCCTCATGTTAATGAGGGTTTAAATATTCTAAAAAAGAGATCTACTTTTGCAGTTCCATAAAAGCTGTTACTTCTTTGTCGTACCATAGATCAGAAAAAAGTGCATTTATCTCCACAATTTTCCCATTTTCCCACTTGTAATTAAAATGACTTCTGTTTGTGTGAGTTTCACCTGAGGTCTTTGAAGTTGCTGTCCAATCAGTCCATTGGTTTGTCCATACCTGACCATCTCCCTCTTTCCAATTTTCCCCATTATAGGATACTGTCTCTATCCATCCGTCGGGAAATTTTATGTCATTGAACATGCTATGGTGAAATGCTCCTAAACCGACAAAGTCTTCTTTCCCAAGTTCAATGTTGTTAAACCGAACAATACAATTTTCATCGATGATACTTCCATCAAAATTATTTTCAACATAGCCTTTCATGAGTTTTGAAATGGCCATTGATTTGTCATCCTGATTAGTAACTGTAGTAACAGGATCACTTTGAGTAGAATTGCACGAGATGAAAATTAAACTCAAGGTAAATAAATAGATAATTTTTTTCATTTTTATTGATTTATAGTTAGTGTCACCGCAAGGTATGAAGAATGGTTATGAAATAAAAGCCTTCCAATTGGGAGGGTGTTTTAATAATAAGTCTTAAGATTATTTAAGATATACATCATAGATGTCATGTTGAAAATTATAGCCAGAATCTGGTGCTAAAACTGTTCCAAATCCAATTCCCATTGCATCGTTAAGATATTTATATTTTTCACTCGAAGTTCTAAATCGCCAATGAGTTTGAAATTTTAATGATTCAAAAGTCTCGGTAACATAATTAAAAACACCTGAAGCTTTACAATATATTTTTTCGCCATCATCAGTTAATAAAACTAAATCAATATCTAAATCTGCATATGTTTTTCCATTTTCTTGGTGATACAGAGGGAAGTCTCCTCCAACTGGTAGAACTTTACCACTTGTAATTCCTTCAAAAACTCCTTTTGTATAGGGAGCATATATAGTTTTCAAATTTAAATATTCTCCAATAGATGACTGCCACTCACCAATTGATGCTTTAATTGAAAAAAGTTTTTCTCCTTTAATTTTTTGTCCATTTGAGATTAACGGAATAAGGAATAAAATTATAATTAGTTTTTTCATTTTATTTTGTTTATGGTTAATGATAGTTCTAATATATAGAGAAAGGGTTAAATATCAAATCACATTCTCTATTCAATAGAAAGACCTGCGTAGTACAATAAAAATACTATGGATATATAATAGGATTAAGTGGGGTATTAATAACTGAACCTACACTTGCTCCAGGACACCATGTTTCCCAATCATTTTGTTGACCATTGTTTTCTGGTTTTTTTAAGCGCATATTTTTGTCTATATAAATAATAGTCATCACTTTTCTAGTCATATTTGTTTGATTGGCTCCTGCTCGATGAAAAACCCATCCAGAGTGAAAACTTACCTCTCCAATATCAAATGGCTCCACAAAAGTTTTAAAATTAGAAATATGGAGTTTTTTGCTCATAAAGGCTTCACTTTCATCACTAATTGCCATATCACGTCCTTCGGCAATTTGATGACTACCAGCACTAAACTCTAAAGGTCCCATTTCTAAAGGCGTAGCTTGAAGTGGAATCCATGCAGTGATTGTTTTGTCAGACTCTAATGGCCAATAGTATTGATCAGCATGCCATGGGGTTATACCTCCGTTTGCTTCTTTAAATAAAGCTTGATCATGATACATTCGGACTCCATTAACTTCCATTAAATCCGAAGCTATTTTAGCTAAACGTTTACTAAAGCAAAAAGGCTTAACAGCTTCAGACTCTCTCCACAAATTAAAAATCTGTAAAAAAGCTTTTCCATAGGTATCTCTATTTTCTAGAGGGGTTTTTTGGGTATTAAGTTTATCTACAACTTTAGAAATAGCTTCATTGAAATATTCTATAAGTATTGAAGAAAAAACATTTTTTAATTTTATAAATCTATTCTTTTTAAAGAGCTCAATTTGATCTTGGTTAAGTTCTTCGTAAGGTTGATTTAATAAATCAAGCATAAGTATTATAGTGAAATATTTTTGAAATTCAAGTTTTGACTAAATCTATATCCTAAAACATAATTTTAAATTACATTAAAAATCTAAATCTAAACAAACTTTTATTTTATTTCAAGAATTATACTTTTTATATCATTGAACCTTATGCTTTGATTTATTTTTTTTCCAATTAACAATTTACCTATAGGACTTTGGGAGGAAATACAATAAAATATTTTAGAATTGATCTTGCAAGAATCAGCAGCAACAGCGAGATAATAGTTTGCTTTGTCAGTAAAAATTATAGACCCTAAAACAACACTAGAAGAAGCTTTGAAATCTTTAATTGTATTGAGCCTTTGATAATTTAGTTCAATTTTATGAATTTGATTACCTAGTTTTTCAAGTTCTAGTTGAATCATAGCTCTGCCAGTCTCATGCTTATCACCAGCTGAACTTTTTATCTCAGAAGTCAAGTCTTTTTGCAAACTTTTTTTCTGTTGTTCTAATATCTCAATTTTTTTTTCGAGATGGGCCTTACAATGACTAAATAGTATTTTTTTTATCACAGAATTTTTTTATATCCTAAAAACCTTTATTTAATTGGGAAGTATTTAGATGTTAAGATTATAAGGTATATGAGCTTTTAATTTGACCTTGATCCTTTTCTCTTTGTAAATAATTTCAGTTTGGATATCGCTTTTTGATAACAACTTGAGATTTTTTAATTCATTCGACTCCCATTTTAAATCAACTTGAATATTTCCTCTAGCCTTAATTCCCCTAACCATTCCGTTTTCCCAATTAGGAGGTAATGCTGGAAGTACACGAATGATTCCAGGTTCGTGTGATTGAACTAAGATTTCTACAACTCCAGCGGTATATCCAAAATTACCATCGATTTGGAATGGGGGGTGGGCATCGAATAAATTTGAAAAGATTGATCTTTCAAAAAGAAGCTGAATATGTTCTTGTGCCATACCCCCATCTATTAATCGTGCTGCACAATTGATTAGCCACGCACGACTCCAGCCTGTTCCAGCTCCACCATTTTTAAGTCGATACTCCAGAGTTTTACGAACAGCATCAAATAATTTTGGTGTTTCCGAAAGACTAACCTGATCACCTGGATGAAAACCGTAAAGGTGAGACATGTGACGGTGTCCAGGCTCATATTCTACATACTCGCGATCCCACTCTAATATTCTTCCGTCTGAACCTAATTGGAAACCTGGACGAAGTTGTATTAATTGTTTTTTTACAGTTCCCATCAATTCATCTTTATAATTTAAAATCTCAGCAGCATTAAGGTAGTTGGTAAATACTTCTTTAACTACCTGTTGATCCATAGCACTCCCTAAACAACTTGCCACAGGATTTCCATTTGTGTCCAAATAGCGATTTTCAGGAGATGTAGAAGGAGCAGCAATTAAAGTTCCATCTCTTTTATCTTCAATAATCCAATCACTGTAAAATTGTGTAACTGCTTCCATAGCAGGAAATGCTCGATTTTTTAAAAATTTTATATCATCAGTAAAGAGATAATGTTGCCAATAATGTTGAATCATCCATCCACCTGCCCCAAAGGATGCACCCCAGTATGCAGTAGGGGCCCTAAGCCATGTTGGAGCCCATATATCAGTTGCATGAGGTAAAAAAGATCCTCTAACACCAAAGTTTTTTTGGGCAGTTGTTCTTCCACTTGTTATTAAACGGTCAATGTAGTCGAAAAGTGGACTGTTGAGCTCATCTAATTGTGTGAGGTTAGCAAGCCAATAATTCATTTGGAGATTAATATTTAAGTGATAATCCGCGTTCCATGGTGCATTGATATGTTGATTCCAAAGACCCTGAAGGTTAGCGGGTAGAGTATTAGGTCTGGAGGAGGCAATAAGTAAATAACGTCCGAAATGAAATAATGTTTCTTGGAGTTCTAAATCTAAAGCTCCCTCTTTAATTGCATTTAAGCGTTTGTCTGTGGGAATCCTTTGGAGTTTGTTATTTGTAATTATATCAAAATCAACTCTATTGAACAGTGTTTGATGATCTCTAATATGCCGACCTTTTATATCTTCAAAGGAATAATTTTCAGCTCTGCTGAGTTGCTTGATATTTTCTGATTTATAGTTTTTGTGATAATAGGATGAATTAGAAACAATGCGTAGTTCAATCTCTTTTACTCCTTCTAATTCTATTCCATTTTCAAATGTTTTAACTGTTCCTCCTTGATGATTTGGTTTAACTATTGTTTGAAATTGAACACCTTCCAGAATTGGATTTGGTTTTGAATCAAAAGCTCCTTCTCGTTGAGTCACTTCCCCTTCCATAATAAGGCTACCCTTTTTGGTGAATGTTTTAGCAGTTGCTACTCCATCATCTTTTGGTCGGCTTAGTTGAATGCTTCCGTTTAATCCTCTTGGATGTTCACTTCTCAAACGGATAATTAAAAGTTGATCTGGAGCTGATACAAAGGCATCTTGGGTTACTTTGTGTCCTTCCACTTTATATTTTACAGATGTAATCGCATCATTTAATTTTAGACTCCGTCGGTATTCTGTTAAACTATCATGTTGAAGATTGATGAATAAATCACCTAATGTTTGATGAGAGCGAACAACTGTTTTATTTGAAAATTTTTCTACTAAAAGTGAATCTACAGCTTGATGATCTCCTTGAACTAAAAGAGCTCTAATATTCGCTAAATCTTCTGGGGTCCCTGGAGGATGATCCCATCCCAAATTTTTAGGCCAAAGTGAATCGTCATTAAGTTGGATGCGTTCATTAATTGGATTTCCAAAAACCATGGCACCTAAACGGCCATTTCCAATAGGAAGTGCTTCTTCCCAAACTGAAGCAGGTTGTTCATACCATAATATCTGAGGATTTGAATGCAAATTATTTTTGTCATGAGCACAACTTAAAACGATAAAGAGAAAAACTAATTGTAAAAAATGTTTGAAATACTTCATAGATCAAAGTGTTTTTAGGTAATTTATTAATTTTAAATTTAAAGAAATAATAGATTAAAACTAATTCCATGGATAATAGAAGAGAATTTATTAAGAAAGCAGCTAAAATGGGTATAGGAACTCAGTTTATTTTTAATACACCTCTTGAGCTGATTGCAAATAATAGATCAAAAATATCATTAAATGATAAAATTAATTTTGGTGTAATTGGATGCAATGGAATGGGGTGGAGTGACATGACCTCAATATTAAAAAATAGTGAAACTGACTGTATAGCTCTTTGCGATGTTGATGATAAAGTTCTTGAAGAAAGGTCACAAAATGTAAAAGATATCACAGGGAAAAAACCTAAAATCTATAAGGATTACAGAAAGTTGTTAGAAAATAAAGACATTGATGCAGTTGTAATTGGAACTCCTGATCATTGGCATTGTTTGAATTTAGTTGATGCCCTGCATGCAGATAAACACATATATTGTGAGAAGCCTATTTCAAATTCAATTGAAGAGGCTGACATAATGTTAAAAGCTTCAATCAAAGCTAAAAAATGTGTTCAGGTAGGACAATGGCAAAGAAGTGGAGGACAATACAGAGAAGCTATGAATTACTTATGGTCAGGAAATATAGGGAAAGTAAGATTAGTAAAAGTATGGGCCTATATGGGTTGGTATGGATGGGTAGATAATTTTAAGGATACTAAAACCCCAAAAGGAGTTGACTATAAAATGTGGTTAGGTCCTGCTCCTTCAAGAAAGTTTAATAAAAATAGATTCCATGGAAGTTTTAGATGGTACTGGGATTATGCAGGCGGATTAATGACTGACTGGGGAGTTCACGAAATTGATATAGCACTATGGGGAATGAATGCAAAAAATCCATTGTCAATTTCTGCAGCTGGGGGTAAATTTGCCTATCCTAATCAAGATACAGAAACACCAGATTCTCTTCAAACTATATATGAATATAAAGATTTTACAATTCTATGGGAACACTCTAACGGAATTGATGGCGGAAATTATGGCCTTGATGAGGGAATAGCGTTTATTGGAAGTAAAGGGACAATAGTTGTTAATAGAACTGGATGGGAAGTAATTCCAGAAAAAAATCACCGTAATGGCGGGGAATTATTTATTGAACGAGTTCCAAGAACTACATCTAACTGGGATGAAATTCGTAAAAAGTATGGCGACCCCCTTGATTTACACACAAAAAACTTTATAGATAGCATTAAAAAAAATGATCCATCAATTTTAAACTGTGGCATAGAAAGTGGAAGTCAAGTATCAAAAGTTGCCCACATGGGTAATGTTGCTTATAGAAGTGGATCAAAAATCAGATGGAATGTTAAAAAAAATAATTTTGATGATTCTTCGGCTAATAATCTTATTGTACCAAAATATAATAATGGTTGGAAACTGCCTTCTCTGTAGTTTTAGACTCTTCAGTATACTAAAGCATACTCTAAAAACAAACGAAAAAGTTAAATGTCATAGTCCAAATCTTTACAGGGCTAGATGATTAATAATAGATAAGTCTGAGGTTAATAAATTGAAAGTCTATTTTTTGATCAATTTTAGCCATTTTTTATTAATTTTAGCTCATTTTTGGCATTTTTTGATCATTTTTAAATGTTTTTAGTCATTTTTTTACTCTTTTTTAATTGTTTTAAGAGTTTTATGTATTTTATATCTTACCCCATTACCTACACATGGGATTTAATATCTTTTGTTTTATTTAAATTCATAGCAGTTTCAATTAATGCTAAATGTGAATAAGCCTGCGGGAAGTTTCCTAGGAGTTCTTTCGTTTTAAAATCTAGGTCTTCGCTAAAAAGACCTAAATGATTACTATATGAAAGTAATTTATCAAATAATTTTTTTGCTTTTTTTCTTTCCCCAATTTTATTTAAAGCATCTATAAACCAAAATGTACAGACTGTAAAGGAAGAACTAGGCAAACCAAAATCGTCTTCATTTTTATATCTAAACAAAAGACCGTCATTAGATAATTCTTTTTCTATACAATGGACAGTACTAATATACTTGGGATCATTAGCTTTTATAAAACCATATGGTTCCATTAATAAGATCGAAGCATCTAAATCAGATGAATTATATGATTGTGTAAAAGATTTCTTTTTATTATTCCAACCATTTTGAAGTATATCATTTTTAATATTACCCCTTAGAATGCTCCATTTTGAAATTTTTTTATGTTTGTTAAATAACTCTGCTACTTTTATAGCTCTATCAATTGCTACCCAACATAAAACTTTTGAAAAAGTAAAATGTCTGTCTTCACCTCGAAATTCCCATATTCCTTTGTCAGCAAACATCCACCTATCATTTACTACCCAAGCTACATTTTTTGTGATTGACCATAACTCTTCATGTTGGTCTTTATCATCAGAAAATAATTTAATTTCAGTATAAATAACATCCATAAGAACTCCATAAATGTCATTTTGCTTCTGGTTAAATGCAGCATTACCCACTCTTACAGGCTTAGAGTTTTTATAACCAGCAAGATGATTTAGTTTTTTCTCTTCTAATCCTTTTTCACGATTAATCCCATACATTATTTGAAATTTCTCACCTTTATCTGGTATTAAATCTATTATATACTCCAAATATTTTTTAATTACATTTTTATGCCCTAACTCATGCATAACCCTTGTAACCATTGATGCATCTCTAATCCAACAAAAACGATAATCCCAATTTCTAACCTCACCTATTGTCTCAGGAATAGATGTAGTGACTGCTGCAAGTATTGCTCCAGTTTTGTCATAGGTGAGTAATTTAAGCGTCATAGCGCTTCTTATTATTTCATCCTCATATTCTGAAAAGGAAGGTGTATTAGAGCACCAGTTTGTCCAATATTTAATTGTCTTGTTAAGCTCTGAAAAAACTTCATTAAGCTTAGGAGAAATAATTTTTTCATTATAACAAATTAAAAAATAGCCGTCTGAAATTAATTCAATTTCTAAACCATCTACTACTGATGATTTTTCAAAATCAGTGTATAGATATAAACTGTCATAATTTATCTCTTTGCTAATACTGATGATAAAATCATCTTTTATTATAGTTTCAGTTATACAACTTGAATACTCTAGCTTAGGATTGTATTTGATTTGAAACTTAGGCTTTCCTGAAATTAATTTAAAATATCTAACAATCTCAGCAGGGTAATGATAATTATTATTCTTTTTTAAATATCTCGGCATAAAATCATAAACCTCAAAAATATTTTCACCATAAGAAAATTTAGTTACTAGAATGCATGTATTTCTTTGATATTGCTGATGGATATTATAATTTTCATTACAGATAATTTCAAAACTCCCTCCATTATTATAATCTAAAATTTTACCAAAAACAGAAGGTGAATCAAATTCAGGTAAACAGCACCAGTTTATTGAAGCTGATTTAGAAATCAGAGCTGAAGAATGACAATTCCCTATTATTCCAAGTTCTAGATTATTTGAATCAAGCATGAACTAACTCTTAACGGAAATAGTAATTAGATTTTTAAATTTTGTTGTACTCCAACCATGAGATCGATCTAAAAAATGAATTGGAATTTTTAAATCATCTCCTGTGAAAGGTTGATTTATATAATCATCTCCTAAGAAGCGAATGTCAAAATCTTGTTTTTTTAAAATATCATAAAGTTCAGACTCATATGAATAAACTATTATTTCATCGATATATCTTATTGATAATAATATTTCAGATCTTTCCTCTACTGATAATATAGGGGGGAGTTTATGACTTCTCTCTAAAGATGGGTTAGAATGCAGAAGAATACATAACTTTTCACAATTCTCACTACATTCCTTAAACATCTTTATATATCCTGGATGTATAACATCAAAGTTTCCAGCAATGACACCTCTTTTAATCTTTTTTTCTTTATTCATTATTTTCAATTTATATAAAATCCCTTATCATTTCATGAACCTTTTTAATACTTGATATATTATACTTTGCAACAGTGTTCTTGGTTCCTACTTTGATTGTAAATGTTCTTTCAGGTAATTCCTCGAAAAGATATTCATCTGTAGTGTCGTCACCAATTGCAAAAATAAAATCATGCCTTTTTTCAACAATTTTATTAGCAGCAAAACCTTTATTTATTCTACTATTTTTAATCTCTAATATTTTATTCCCATTTAGGATCTGAAGTTCATCAGAAATCAAACTTGATAAAAGAGTATTTAATTCAACAACTCTTTTTTCTGCTAATTCAGGGGGTGATTTTCTGTAGTGCCATACAATAGAGGCTTCTTTTTTTTCAATGAATGAACCTGGAGTTCTATCATAAAATCCTTCTAGTAATGGAAGTATATGATTCATCCATTCATTTTTAATTAATCCATTTTTACTCCATTTATTTTCATCTCTCAATTTATATTTATATCCGTGTTCTGCTATTAAGCTAATATTATAATTTCCAAAATATCTTTCTAAAAAAGGCCTCATCTCTACCACTGTTAATAACAACATGAGTATTAGGAATCATTGATAATTTTTCTAAATATTTTAAAATCTTATTACTTGGTTTAGCTAATGCTGGATTTATATTAAAATCCACTAAAGTTCCATCATAGTCAAAAAAAAGCACCCTATTTTTAGCATTCTTAAAGCTTGAGATAATTTTTTTATTTTCCTTAATTCCAATAACAATTGATTTTATTGAATCTGATTGAATTTCAGTTTTTAATAAACTACTCATAAAATCATTTGCCCATTTGTGGATATTATACCTTTTTAATCTTTTTTGAAGAATATTATTCCTTGTAATTTGATCATTAATTGGCATTTCAACTGCCTTTTTAATTGAATTAGCTAATGAGTTTAGATCATTTGGATTGACTAATATTGCTTCATTCATTTCTTGAGATGCACCTGCCATCTCAGATAAAATTAGAACTCCTTTTTTAAAAATCCGAGTTGAAACATATTCTTTAGCAACCAAATTCATTCCATCTCTTACTGGTGTTATCATTGCAATATCTGAAGAAGTATACAAATCAATTAAATTATCAAATGACATGGATCTATAAAAATACCATATTGGAGTCCAATTAACAGTTGAAAATTTTCCATTAACTCTACCAACTATTTCATCTGTTTGTCTTTTGAGTTTTTTATACTGAGGCACATCAGACCTTGAGGGCACAGCTAGCATTACTAATCGAACTTTTTCTTTATACTGAGGGTAGGTTTCAAGAAATATCTCAAAAGCTAAGATTCTATTTACAATCCCTTTAGTATAATCTAACCTATCAATAGACAAAATAAGTTTATTGGATGGTAAGGAATCAATATGAAGATTAAGTTGTTTTTGGAGATCTGATACCTGATTATTTTTTAATTTATGATGATTTTGAGCAGCATTCCAGAATTTATCATAATCTATACCCATTGGAAAAGTATCAACTGTAACATTTCTATCGTTGAGTACTATTTGATTAAAATTTATATTTAGACGAAGCAATCTTTTTACAGAGCTCATAAAATGTCTTTCATAGTCATATGTATGAAACCCTATTAAATCGGAACCTAAAACTCCATTCAAAAGTTCTTCTCTCCAAGGAAAAATTCTAAATATTTCATAGGAAGGAAAAGGGATATGTAAAAAAAAACCAATTGTGACATTTGGATTCATTTTCCTTATCATAGAAGGTAAAAGCATAAGCTGATAATCATGAACCCAAACCCTATCTCCATCAGTTAGATTAGAAATAACTATATCTGCAAATTTTTGATTTACTTTTTTATATGACTCCCACTGATTATTGTCAAACGTACTAAATTCAGTAAAATAATGAAAAAGTGGCCATAGGGTCTTGTTGGACAAACCATAATAAAAATCATTAACCTCAGTTTTGGTTAAACTAACTGAAGCACAATTTTCATTAACTAATTGATTATTTATTTTTTTATTTAGATTTAAATCTAGGTTTTCCTCTTCAATACCAGACCATCCAATCCATAATGAGCCCCCCTTATCATGAACAGATCTCATGCCAGTTGCTAGTCCTCCAGAACTAGAACTAACTGACAACAAATCATTTTCAATAGTAATATTTAGAGGTAATCTGTTTGAAACAATAATAAGTTTACTCATTTTGAAAATATCGACTAATATTAACAAAATTAAAATTTCAATTAAATACCTATTTTTTTTTAAAAAAAAATTAATTAAAATTATCAAGTCCCTAATTAAAGTTATTATTTTAAATTAAATTCTGATAAATCGTATATATTATTAGTAATATGACAGGGTTGGGACAACTGCAGGTTGCTCTATAACCCAAAATGGTTTTTTTCTAGCTATATTTTCGGTGTATTTTTGCCTATTTCAGATCACTTTTTAATTTCAAAGAGCCTTTTTACTATAGTAGCTAATTAAAGAAAATCAATTACTGCAAAAATACTGCACCTATTAAATTCAATGAAATTTTGTTGTACATTTTATCTATAATTACTCTTAAAATGAGATTTTATCGATTACTCATAATATTAATATCCTTCATTACATTTTTTTCTTTATATAATTGTTCTAATGCTGATGATGAGTTAGTTGAAAGTACTCAGTTCGAATGTAAAGTAGACACAATTTCTTTTTTACCTGATTCCACAAAAATATCAGATGAGGTTGAAGTTGTATTTGCTGTTTCTTTGGAAGGGGAAACAAAATATTTCAGTGTTCTTGAAAAATATATTACAAATAATCGGCTAATAACTATTGGGGATAAACTTATACATGTAAATGATTTTACATCGAAGGGAGACAAGGCAACATTTGATTTTTATTATGGGGAAAATTTAGGGCCTTTTTGTATGGAATTATTTTCTGCTATACCAATGCATACGCACGATGCTTTCAATGCAGAGGCAGATAGAGTTGATTCAGATAAAAATACAGGAAAATGGAAAGTACGGAAAATGAAGACTTTAAGTTCAAATGATCCACCCGAATAATTTATTTGAAAATAAGATCTACCAGTCGTTACTCTTCTTTTCTGTATTGTGAATCAACCTATTCAACAGTAAATTCAAAGTCTGTTGGGTTGACCCAGTCTGAATCTAATAATTCTCCTCTCATATAGCGATTGTAAAAGTTCTTGGTCCTCATATCTGCATAGGGATAAATATCAAACACCTCAGCGTCTCCAATGATTCTAGGATCTTTGTTTTTTGTTAAATCTTCGATTAAGATTTTTTTAAGGCTATCCTTTAGAGAAATGTATTTGTCGTATTCTGCAATATTTTTAATGCAGTTAGGATCATTTTTAATATCATATAAAGTTTCCTCATCTCTTTTTCCGAATGCATATTGCCAAAACTCTTCTGTCTTACCTTCTTTTTTTAGGTTTAATATTTCTGTTTTGGTCGGACTGCCATCTGTATTGAGATACCCAGTTTCTGGATTTCCTGCAGGCCATCGCTCAGGATTAAAATTTATGCTAAAGAAATAATCCCCTGCAATAATTGCACGAACTGGATAGCCTTTATCATTTTCTCTGCCTACATCATGGCGTTCTTTTCCAATAATTATGTAATCTCTTTTTTGTAAAATTGAATCATCATTGAAAATACCTTTCCAACTTACACCTGAAAAATCTTCCATGTCATGGTTTTTCACGTGAATACCAGCAAGATCCAAAAAGGTTGGTGCAAAATCTGAAAAACTTACATAGTCATTAATAATTCTACCTGGATTTTTAATTCCTTCTCCCCAACTTATTGCTAAAGGCAGCCTATTATCAAAAGGGAATACCTGTCCTTTAACTCTTGGAAAGGGCATACCATTATCTGATGTAACAACTATTATGGTATTTTCTAATAAACCCCTTTTTTCCAATTCATCAATGATACGCTCCAAGTGACTATCAAAATATTCAATTTCGAATGCGTAATCCAGCATATCTGTTTTAATATTATCGGAGTCAGGCCAATAATCTGGGACTTTTTTAATTTCTTTAGTTTTTTTATTTCCATATTTTATTCCTGACTGGTACTCATAACGACGATGAGGTTCTAACCCCCCAACCCAGAAAAAGAAAGGTTGATTATCTTGTTTTTCATCAAGAAAATTTTTAAAATTTTCGGCATAATCGATATTACTAATGAACTTTGCAGGAGGATTAACTTTTATGTTACTATAATCTTCACCAATTAAATTTCTTTGCTTTCCATTTTTCAATGCAACACCTGGAGCCCATCCTTTACCAGTTTTTCCTGTTTTATATCCTTTATTCTTTAAAACTTCAGGGAATGTTGAAAATTTTTCAGGGAAAAAGGGAACGTGATTGGCCGCCTCTTCCAACAACCAGCTGTCTCGTCCTGTTAAAATGGTAGATCTGGAAGGTGAGCACTTTGCATTAGTTGTGTAGGCATGATTGAATAACAATCCCTGTCTTGCTATACGATCAAACCCAGGTGTTTTTACCCATTTGGTACCATAAATACTTGTGTGTGGATATGACTGGTCATCAGAAATGACAAATAATATATTTGGTGGGGGTGTGTTAAAGGATTTACATCCTAAGTATAGAGTAAAAATTAATAAGAGTGATAGTTTTTTCATTACCTTAATAAAAGAAAAGTGAGTAAGGAATCATAACTGCTAAAAATCCAACAGGACACCAAACAAGAAATTTTTTCATACTCTAAAGCTAAAAAAATATAATGAGGTTATTTGTTTTTAAAAAATAGATTGAAAAATCAATATTGAATAAAGAAAAAAATTAAGTTTTATTTAAAAAGGATTGACTTTAGCCCTCCCAAGTGGAGGGTTTTTTTATAACCTCGGCATATCCTCTTCATTAAGTTCAGAAAGAAAAATACGGAATAGAGATATTGTAAATATTATTACATTTGCTTTTACCATAAATCAATTTCAATGAGAAAATCACTGATTTTTTTAGTCCTATTATCTTTCATTAAATGTTCCTCTGATTCAGAAGTGAATTATGATGATCAAGAAGCCCCTAGTGTATTCCAATCATCAATCACTAGTAACGCCTCTGTAGGGGGCAACCAGTGCTCTGATAGGGACAGAGATAATTTTTGTGATGATATAGATTATTGGCCCCTTAATCCTAAAATGCATGAAAACTTTTGGGGAATTAAAAAATGATTTCCAACCAAACTTTATCTTCACTTATGATATTGACGAAATTGTTCAAAGTGCAACAACCAACTCAATGCTTGGTGCTATAGAAGAATTTGGCAATTGGGGTCCTATTGAACTTTGGGTGATAGGTCAAGATTACGAGGGGGTTATTCTAAAAACCAAAAATTTTTGTGATACCAGAATAAGTAGAGGTCAAGGATTCTACAGTCCATTTTATACTCATCAAGGATGTAAAGAATTTATGTTGTATCCTCTTGAAGGTCAACTAAATCTACCTGTCGATTTAGTTTCAAATGATTCAAGGTTAAAAGATCAAGGGGGCTATTTCAATTATTATATGTCTAAATCAATTGAGTCCATTGAAAATAATTATCCTAC
>CABYBK010000017.1 GCA_902517245.1 uncultured Bacteroidota bacterium
CATCTCCAACTTGAGTCCAAGAACTAGTTCCTGAAGGGGTATAATCATAAATACGGACATGACCGGTAGAACCATATGCGCCATTTAAGTGAGCACCAATAGCTACCCTTGATCCGTCAGAAGAAAAAGAAACCATTTGACTTTTATCACCTGCCGCTTCCCCATCAATGTCTTGGCCTAACTGAGTCGAAACTGAATCATTTGGTCCTACTGAAATTTTATTCATTATAACATTGGTCACTAAACCAGAAATACTAATTGTTGGAGTAGCAGTCATTGCCTCACTAAAGGCAGTAGTAATTGATACTGTATCTGAAGCAATTATTATATTATCAGAGTCAGAGTCTGTTAGTGTTACTGTCGGCGCTGTTGAATCTAGTCTAATTGTTATTTCATCAGAACCCCCGTAGGCATTTCCAGCTAAATCGGTGCCTGTAACAGTTACTGTATAACTTCCTGCAGAGACTCCAGAGGTACTCCAAGAGTAAGTAAACGTGGTGCTATTTGTTGCTGTAAGAGCTACATTATTTACCGCAGAACCTATGGTTATTCTTGGTCCTGAAGCCATCGCCTCATTAAAGGTTACAGTTACCGTTATATTTTCTCCAGGTTTAATGGTATTATCTGGATCGTTAGTTGTAATAGTTACCGTTGGAGTAGAAGTATCTACCCTAAAGGTGATACTTTGAGTTCCTGCTACATAAGCATTCCCAATAAGGTCTGTTCCGCTTACTACGGCTGAATAAGCTCCATCAGAAAGGGTACCTGAAGAAGTATCCCAAGTATAAGTATAAGAAGTAGTGCCCGAGGTCTGGGTCATAATTACATTAGTGACAATTCCTGTTATGGATATTGTAGGTGTAGTAGTCATCACTTCAGAGAAGACAGCTGTTATGGTGACTACCTCGGAGATAGAAACCAAATTATCACTATCAGTATCGGTTAAAGTGACAGTAGGTGCTGAAGCATCTAGAGTAAAGGTGATACTTTGAGTGCCTGCTACATAGGCATTTCCATTCTTTTTAGTCCCTGCAACACTTGCATAGTATGTGCCATCTGAAGGAGTGCTACCACTGTCCACATCCCAAGAGTAGGTGAAGCCACCACTATTCTCATACCAAGCAATGGTGTCGTCACCAGTAGAAGCCGATAAGGCATCCATATCTCCATCCCCGTCCATATCTGCTGCAAAGACAGTTGTTGGACCATATGGAATTTCGCCGATTCCCCCAAGTGCAATTTCAGTAAGTGTCCACGAAGGATCTGCAGCACCGTTATTCTTTAACAAAAGAACTTTGTGGGGGGGATTAACCGCCGCTAGGATATCCATATGTCCATCTCCATCCATATCTGCTCCAAAGACAGCCCTTACATTGCCTAACAATCCTCTTGCTATATCGGTAGCTGTCCAAGAAGAGCCATCTCCATTATTATTCTCATACCATACAACGCTTTCGTTATTAATATCATTATCAGGCGACACTATATCCATATCACCATCACCGTCCATATCTGCTGCAAAGACAGATTGTACATTATCTGCACTTGTTGATATATTGGCAGCTGTAAAGGAAGGATTTGGATCTCCATTATTCTCATACCAAGCAATGGTGTCGTCACCAGCAGAAGCCGATACGATATCCATATCTCCATCTCCGTCGATATCTGCTGCAAAGACAGAGTGTGCATCATTTTTATTTGTTACTATATTGGCAGCGGTCCAGGAAGAACCGTCTCCATTATTGTTCTCATACCAAGCAATGGTGTTGTCATTTCTAGAAGCCGATACGACATCCATATCTCCATCTCCGTCGATATCTGCTGCAAAGACAGATTCAGGTCTATCTGCTTTTGAAGATCCAGAACTTGGTGCTATATTGGCAGCGGTCCAGGAAGAACCGTCTCCATTGTTGTTCTTATACCAATCAATGGTATGGTCATTATAAGAAGCCGATACGATATCCATATCCCCATCCCCATCTATATCAGCTGCAAAGACAGATTTTGCACCACCATTATCTGTTGCTATGTTGGCAGCTGTCCAAGAAGGATCTGAAGCTCCATTATTCTCATACCATGCAATGGTATTATCATTAAAAGAAGCCGATATAATATCCATATCTCCGTCACCATCCATATCAGCTGCAAAGACCTCCTCTGGAAAATCTGCACTTGTTGCAATTGAAGCTGTGGTAAAAGAGGCGCTACCTGAAGACATTACAACATTAGTAACCAAACCTGTGATGGAAATAGTTGGAGTCGCTGTCATCGGCTCACTAAAATAAGCTGTAATAGTTACTGTATCTGAAGCAATTAATATATTATCAGAGTCAGAGTCTGTAAGTGTTGCTGTCGGTGCTGTTGAATCAATTTTAAAAGTGATGCTTTGTGTTCCGGCGACATAGGCATTTCCAGTGGTCTGTGTTCCAGCAACTGTAACGTAATAAGTTCCGCTAGAGGGTGTACCGCCGCCATCAACATCCCACAGGTATTTGTATCCCCCTAAACTATAAAGTCTCACATGGCCCTCATTTCCTGCGCCGTTACCATCATGCGCCGGAGCACCAATAGCTAATAAAGTTCCATCCCCACTTAAAGCTACAATACCTGAATTATCCCCACTTGCCTCTCCATAGATATCCGATCCAGTCTGAACCCAATCAGAACCAATATAATCAAAAACACGTGTTTGGCCACGAGCATCATTTTGAGAGCCACCATAATTATATGTTTTATCACCAATAGCTATTCTTAATCCATTATCACTTATTGATATTTGTCTTTCACCACAACACTGAGTATTTTGGGCCGATCCGTAAATTGTTGAACCACGCTGGGTCCATGAAGCTACCCCTGTGGGTGTGTATTCATAAATTAATACTCCGCCCCTTTTGGATCCTCCTATATGAGATTGGTCATCCTTCTCACTTGCACCAAAAGCTAATATGGTCCCATCGCTACTTAAGTCCACATCAGTTCCATATTTATCTCCAGCAGTACCATCAAAATCGACACCAACTTGTACCCATGCAGATCCATTATAATCAAAAACTCTTACGAAACCTCGATTATCGCTAGAAGCATTTCCACCATCATGGTAGGGACCACCAACAGCCAGTCTCGATCCATCTGAAGATAATGAAACAGACCTTCCATATTCATCACCGGCCGCTTGTCCATCAATATCACTCCCTAATTTTACCCAGGTTCCAGATTGTAATTCATATACTCTTACATGGCCTCTATTATCAGAAGAGCTATTTCCAGCGTCATTATAGGGAGCTCCAACAGCCACTCTTGTTCCATCATCACTTAATGATATATCCCAACCACTTCTATCCCCGGTAGCTTCTCCAATAATATCTAAACCCGTCTGCAGCCAATTAGTTCCATTAAAGTCATAAATACGCACTACCCCAGCTCCACCGTAATAGCCTCCAGCAGCCAGCCTTTTTCCATCAGCACTTAATGATACAGAATAACCCATCGCCTCAGATGCATTTCCATCAATATCAGAGCCTACCTGCTGCCAAGAGGATCCATTGTTATCATAAACACGTACATGTCCTTTTAAACTTCCTCCATGGTTATAAGATCCAGCAGCAATTCTTCCATTTCTACTTGCTGTTACCGAGCCACCGAATCCATTACCGCTATCTTCTCCTTCAATATCACCCCCTATTTGAGAGTTTTCTGTAGTATAGGAGGTAAAGGCAACATTTGAAAGCAGCCCTCCCGAAATTGATAAGGTCGGGGTAGCTGTCATGGCCTTGTTAAAGAGAGCTGTTATGGTAACCACGTTGCTAACACCTATATTATTATCTGAATCTGAAAGTGATAGTGATGCTTTTGGACTTACATTGGTTATATTAAATATTTTTCTTGCGGGTACCGATATGTTAGCATCCCCTATTTTATTATAATTTGAAGAAGTTGAAAAAACTAATCTTGTTTGAGATGATCCACTAGCAGAGGAATGTGTAACCTCATTTTCAACATGATAATCTGAACCGGTTCCAAGGCCATTATTACCATCACCAGCAGTACCATCTCCCATCAACCAAACAATAGTTGCAAAATCACTTCTTTGGGCGCCAGTCTTATCATTATTAAGTCTTTGAAAATTTACTGATTCTGGACTTGTACCATTTGTAGCTCTAAATGTTTTTCCCTCTTTATATGTGGCAACCCACGCCAAAGGATCTTGACCAAACATTGCCATTTCTACTAGTGAGGGTGACTCCCCTTGTTTTAATGTAGTAACAACCACTGAAGATATTTTTCCATTAAACCTTTCTGCAGTTATATCACGTCCCACATAAAAATCTCCATTTACTTCTCTTGTATTTCCCGGTGAACCATCTGTGGTCCATGAACCATCACCTGTAATTTCTGTGGCTAATCCGGTTGAAAGGTCTGTTTCATATATCGCAAATGAGGATGATTGAGTTATATTTCCCCCATTGTACTTAACCGAGATTGAATACCATGTATCATTTAGTATTTTACTATTTATTGACCATGTTTTAAAATTGCTATTCCTACCATATTTAAATTTTAAACTACTACCATTTATTTTAAGTTTTATTTTATCGTCATTACTGGCATTACCAGAATTTTCTCTTTGAGACCAAATTGTTTGATTATCTGAAGTTGTTCTTTTAAAAATTGCATTCACCATCCAGGGTTGATTTCCACCTCCAGAATCTCTTCTTAGCGGAGATGACTGATCTGTAGCTCCACTTTGGACTGCCCCTGGAAAATTAGTTCCATTAAGGTCTAAAGCTTTCGTGAAGGGGGTTGTAGACCACAGAGAATTTCCTGCTGAATCAGTGCCTGTGATTGTAACTGAAACAGATCCCGTACTTGGATTTCCGGTGGACACGTCCCAATCATAATACCAACTGCTTCCACTACCAGTCATATTGGCATTAGTAATCAAGCTTCCAATTGTAATTTGTGGACTGGAAGACATATTCTCACTGAAGGTTCCTGTTATCCTTACTGTTTGATCCTCCAAAACATTTGTATCGGCAGTACTTTGTGTAATAACAACAGTGGGACTTACCGTATCTTGAGAAAAAGAAAACGGGAAATAGAAAATTGAGATTAAAGCTGATAATAGAAATCTCAATTTCGATAAATTAAAATTACTCCTAGATGTCATCAAATTTTAATAATTGTGTTTATTAATTTTTGATTCCTTTCAAGACTTAATTTTTTTCTAATACTCGAGCGTGAATTTAAAAATGTACTGTTAGAAATTTTTAAATTTTCTTTAATAAAATCTGAACTATAGTTCATTTTTAAAAACATGCAAATTTTGATTTCAACTGAAGTAAATTCATCAGAAATCTTTAACAATTCCTTTGTGAAATTTGGATATATTTTTGCAAATGTTAATTCAAAGTTTTTTGTTTTCATTACTCATATTATATAATCAAGCACAATATGAGTTATACATTTATTATATAATAGAGTTGCAGTATAAATGCAGTAGATTATTTATTAATCAGTATCTATTAGATATTATTATAGTATAAATATGCTATATTATTAGTAGGCTAATGTCTAGATCGACATTAAAAATGAATTTAGTGATTGATCTTTATCTAAATTTAATTTTTTAGAAAGCCTGTAGCGTTGACTTTCAATTGTCCGGGATGATACCCCAGAGATAATTGCTATCTCACTATTTGTATGATTCATTTTTATATAAGATGCTAATCTTAAATCGGTGCTTGTAAGCTCTGCAATTTTATTGAGCTTAGAATAAAAATCTGGATAAACGTTTACAAACATTTTATCAAAATCTTTGTATGATTTTTCTGAATTAATAACCGAATTTAACTCATAAGAAGCAGATTGTAAATTATTAGCCGTGGACTCAGAGGATTCCAGTTTAGTTTTAATTTTTTTCAGGTATTCATTGCGTTGCAATATAAAATTAGACTTACTTACAAGTTCTCTATTTTTCTGATCTAGCTTACTTGATATTAGTTGTTTTTCAGCTTCTAGACGATTTCCTTTTTCTTTTTGATAATTATAATTAACCCTTATTGTTGCCAATGAGAAAAATAAAATAATCGAACAAATAATGAGAACAAACAAATAGGTATTATATCGAATTTTACTCTCATTTAATTCTCTTGCCGAATTTGCTAGTTGTACTTCAGTTTCAAAATTGTTGAGAGATTTTAAGATTTTAGAAGTGGAAGATCCTGATGAAATTAAAATAAGTGAATCTTTAATTTTTAAAAGTTTCGAGTTTAAACCTTTAGCCTTATAAACATTCTCGAGAACCTTGTAATTATAAATTTTTTCTTGTTCACTAAGATTTTTGACTTTAAGGTTTTTATTTGCAATATTTTCTGCTTTTTCAAGGTTATTTAGTCCAAGATAGCATTCGGCTAATCTAGATCCAATTGCACTTAATTCAAATGGAAAATCTTCAATGTAAGGCTCAGATTTATTAAGGTAAAAAATAGCTTTTTCAAATTGTTTTTTATACTGGTTTATGGCGCCCATATTTAAATACATGTAGCCCATATTTCTTTTTAGAAGGGTTTGGTTGTTTCCAGATTGAATTTCGTTTTTATAAAAATTTTCAGCAGCATCTAAAATATTCTGAGCACTTAAATCATCATTATTTAATACTGAAATTGTTACTATAGATGCCATAGAATATAAAATATCCTCCGCCTTGCCGAATTCCTTTCTTCTTTCATATACATCCCTAAACAGCTTTTCAGCCTTTTTATAATCTTGTTTAGTTTGACTTATTAAAGCCAGGTTTGATGTAGCGGTATTAATACCAAAAAACTTTTGGTCTTTATCTGAAATTTTTTCAAAAAGACTTATCGCTTCTTTAAATTTTTCCTCTGCTTTATCATAATCTCTATTACTAAAATAAATGCTCCCTATATTAAGAATAACCCATGGAGGCTGACTGATATTAGGAAAGTTTCTTTCTTCTTTGGGGATGGCACCATAAATTTTAACTGATTGTTTCAGATAATCCAGAGCACTTGCATTTAATCCCATGTTAAGAAGGATCTCTCCCATAAGGGCAAAAGTGTTTTGGATTTCAGAATTAGGTTCTTGGTTTTGTGTTAAATTATTGAACTCTATACCAAATTCTATAGCAAGACTTGGGTTGGTATCCTTATACTTGATTATCGAATCTCTTAGTTGTTTGCTGTTTTGCGCAAAAACTAAAGATGTAAAAAAAAATAAAAAAATAATGTTTCTAAACATTTTGGCTATTTTTTTAAATATAAGAATAAGATAATGGACAGGCCAATAACCAAAACTATTTGTAAAAACTCCTTAAGGTTCAAATTTGAGTTCTTTCTTTTTCCTGAGTTTCTTTTGGCGTTCTAAAAACTCAGCTCTAGAAATTTTTTTCCCATTTAAGAAAACTGATTTTACTCCATCAGGTAAGTCGGTTTCAAAAAGATAATCGTGATTCATTAATAAATATTTGAAATAAAAGTATTATTTATAAATAAAATATCAAATCAGATATATACTGCAAAACTACTGCATTAAAAACTCATCAGAAGTTAGTCTTCAGTTTGAATCTGAATAGGATTATCTTTTATTTTATTTTATTTTCATTTTTTGTAGTTTTAATGGTAAACCAAGAATTATTTGGTGAGTGATTCGGTTAACAATAAATATAAAAAAGACTGGAACATTAAAAAATTTAAAAACATTAGCATGAAGCCTTTAGTTCAAATATCTTTAGATCTTACAAATATTGATGAAGCGCTAGAAACAGCGTCTATGGCAATGCGTGCAGGCGTCGATTGGCTTGAAGCAGGGACGCCATTAATTCTTGCCGAAGGGCTTCATGGGGTAAGAAAACTTAGAGAATCATTCCCTAAAACTCCAATAGTAGCAGATTTAAAAACAATGGATGGTGGTTATCTAGAAGCTGAGATGATGGCAAAAGCAGGTGCGACTCATGTTGTAGTAATGGCTAGAGCTCATAAAGAAACAATAAAATGTGTCGTTCAGGCTGGAAAAGATTTTGGAATCAAAGTTATGGGAGATAATATGATAAGTGAAAACATGGTTGATGGAGCAAAATTACTTGAAGACCTTGGATGTGATTTTATAATTCACCATATAGGCTACGACGAAAGAAGAGGCATAAAAGCATCTGGTAGAGAAATGCCTAGTCCATTAGATGAATTGTCTGAAATTGTAAAAGCCGTAAATGTTCCCGTTCAAGCTGTAGGTGGACTTTCTTTGGAACAGGCGGTAAAATGTCCACAGTACGGTGCACCCCTGGTTGTCCTTGGTGCTCCCCTTGTAATCGATGCTGATTCATTTAAAACTGCAGATGGAAATTTAGAATCATCCCTAAAAAAAATATGCGATGCAATACATTCTCAACCCGTATTAACAGATAAGAATTAATGTCTTTACCAAATAAAATTCCTGGAGTTGTAAACTATTCTGAAGTAAAAGGCTCAGTCGAATTAAGAGAAATAGCGCTTCCAAAAATTGGTGGCAATGATGTATTACTTCAAGTAGAAAATGTAGGTGTATGTGGTTCAGATCTTCATCAATGGACTTCAGATCATAGCTGGGAAGTTAATTATCCTGTTGTTCTGGGTCACGAATTTGGAGGTATTATTGTTGAGATAGGAGAAAATGTAAATGGCTGGAAAATTGGAGATCGTGTAGTTAGTGAGACTGCTGCAGTGATTGACAGTCAAAACCCAATGAGTAAAATAGGTCTATATAATCTTGATCCAACCAGAAAGGGATTTGGTTATGGAGTAAATGGTGCAATGACAAAATATGTAAGTACACCTGCAAGGTGTCTTCATCATATTCCTGATAGTCTTTCATTTGAAGAGGCTTGTTTAACTGAGCCATGTTGTGTTGCCTATAATGCAATTGTCGGAAATTCTAATGTTAAACCTGGTGATAAGGTTTTAGTTATAGGGCCAGGTACAATTGGAATTCTGTGTGCTGTAATTTCTAAAATTTGTGGAGCTGAAGTTGCCATATTAGGACTTGAAAATGATAAGAATAGACTTTTAAAAGCTGAAAATTATAATATAAAAACAATTATGAATGACGGTTCAAAATGGGCAAAAGAGAAAGATGGCCTAGGAGTTGATCTTGTAGTTGACGCTGCAGGTGTTAGTGACACACTTTTGATTGCAATGGATTTAGTTCGCCCTAATGGTCAAATCACTAAAGTTGGTTGGGGGCCTAAACCTCTAGGGTTTTCTCTGGATAAAATTGTCCAAAAAAATATTCGCCTGCAAGGGAGCTTCAGTCATAATTGGCCTATATGGGAGAAGGTGATTGAACTTCTTTCTAATGGCACCTTGGATGTTAAACCTATTATTGGCGGAGTTTGGCCAATAAGTGATTGGGAAAAAGCATTTAAGGAAATGCACTCTGGTAAAATTATAAAGAGTGTTTTAAAACCAGTTTAAATTGAGACTCAAAGACAAAGTAATAATAGTAACAGGAAGCACAATGGGAATTGGTAAGGCAATTGCCCAAAGAGCTGTAGCTGAAGGAGCAAAAGTAGTTATTCATGGTTTAGAACAAGAATTAGCTTTAGAGCTTCAAAACAAGCTTGGAAAAAAAAATAGTGTCATTCACATAGAAGATCTTTCAATTAAAGGATGTGCTGATCGTTTAGTTTCCTTAGCTATAAAAACTTGGAATAAAATTGATGCTATTGTAAATAATGCTGCATTAGTTATAAGTTCAAATATTAAAAATACTGACGATAAACTTTTGGAGGATGTATTTAAGATAAATACAATGGCTCCTTTTCTTCTAATAAAATCTGCCTTACCACATTTGACAAAATCCAAGGGAGCAGTCTTAAATATTGGTTCTGTCAATGCTTGGAGTGGAGAACCAAATTTATTAGCCTACAGCATTTCGAAAGGTGCGCTTATGACAATGACACGAAATTTAGGTGATAGTCTTCATAGAGACAATGAAGTGAGAATCAACCAGATTAATCCTGGCTGGGTTTTAACTGAAAAAGAAATAGATCGTAAAAGAGAACATGGCTTAAAAGATAATTGGTATGAAGATTTACCTGATATTTTTGCTCCCTCAGGAAAAATTATTTCCCCAGATGAGATAGCTTCATTAGCAATCTATTGGCTTTCAGATGAAAGTGGACCAGTTAGTGGACAAGTTGTCGATATTGAACAATATCCTGTAATTGGTAGAAATATTTCTAAGGATTCTTCTAATATTCCTCTTTAAGCCATAAACAGTTTAATCTTTTAATTTAATTAATATGCCAAAATTAGCTGTATTCCCAAAAGCTTATATGAAAGCACTGTGTAAGGATGGTACTATGAAAATTTCTGAATGGATAGCCATGGCTTCAAAACTTGAGGTTAAAGGTTTAGAATGGTATGCTGGTTTTATTGAAATGGAAGACGAAAAAAAATGGCCTGAGTTTAAAAAAATGGTCACAGATACTGGTAAAGAAATTCCAATGATGTGCTGTTCACCAGATTTCACCCATCCGGATAAAAATTTTAGAAAAACCCAGGTTGAAAAACAAATGAAATGGATCGATATGATCACTATATTGGGAGGTAAATATTGCAGGGTTCTGTCTGGTCAAAAAAGGCCAGGTTTATCATTAGATGAGGGAATAAAATTTGCTTCAGATTCAATATATGAATGTTTGCCATATGCTAAGAGTAACGGAATTACGTTAATTTTGGAAAATCATTATAAGGATGATTTTTGGGAGTATCCCGAATTTGCTCAAAAAAAAGATGTTTTTAAACTCCTTGTAGAAAGCATCAACCACCCAAATTTTGGTGTGAATTTTGATCCAAGTAATGCTTTTTTAGCAGGAGAAGATCCACTTGATCTATTATATGAAATTTCTGATAGGATTGTAACTATGCACGCTAGTGACAGATACTTAAAATATGGAACTATTGATGATTTAAGAGACAATGAGGCTGGGGTAGTTGGATATGCTAAAATGCTAAGCCATGGAGAAGTAGGGAAGGGCATGAATAATTATGACTTGATTTTTAAAGAACTTAAAAGAGTAGGTTTTGATAGTTGGATAAGTATTGAAGACGGTGTTGACGGATTTAATCAACTTGAAAGGAGCGTTAATTTTGTAAACAAAAAAATATCCGAATATTGGAAGTAGAAAAATCCATAACTGTATTTATATTTAAATAAGGTATTAAATATGGAGCCAAAAATAATTTTAGACTGCAACTGCTTTCTTGGAGAGAGTCCATATTGGCATAAGGGGAATAATAGTTTTTTTTGGGTTGATATTGAAGGAGGTATTTTATATAAGTACCACATGAAAACTAAAGAAACTAAACATTGGAAATTTGATCATAAGTTATCCCTTGTTATTGAGGGTGATAATGATAATTTAATTTTAGCACTCGATTTAAAAATTGCTTCATTTGATTTAATTACAGAGAAACTTGAATGGCTATCAAAATTAGATGGCAATGAATTAGTTCACAGGTTTAACGATGGAAAATGCGATGATAAAGGAACCCTTTGGATAGGAACTTTAAATAAAAATTTTAAATCTAATTCTGGATCTCTTTATAGTATTGGAAAAGAAATGAAATTTAAGAAACAGATTGATAACCTTACAGTATCAAACGGAATTGCTTGGACAGAAGATAATAAAACCATGTACTTTATAGATAGTCCAACTCAACAGGTAAGGGCTTATGATTTTGATTCAATTAATAATGAAATTACTTTTAGGAAAATAGTAATTCAAGTTCCAAAAGAATTAGGATCTCCAGATGGAATGGCAATTGATAAGAATGGAAATCTATGGATTGCACACTATGGTGGATATGGGGTTTTTTGTTGGGACCCAATCAAAGGTAAAATTATTGACAGAATTCAACTTCCAATTCCAAATGTTACATCTTGTTGCTTTGGAGGGAAAGATTTAGATAAAATTCTAATAACCTCTGCTAGGGAGAATTTATCTAAAGAAGATGTTGAAAAATATCCTCTCAGTGGAAATACATTTATCGTAAAATCTAAGACTCAAGGGTTTGTTCCTAATAAGTTCAAGTTTAATTTATCTTGAATTGTAATCATCTAATGTAAAATAAAAAAACCCTAACAAAGGTTAAGGTTTTTTTTAGTGCGGGTGAAGGGACTCGAACCCCCACGCCGTGAAGCACTAGATCCTAAATCTAGCGTGTCTACCAATTTCACCACACCCGCAAAAGGTGGACAAATATAATTAAGTTTTTGAATAAAATTTCGTCTTCTAAAAAAAATACATAGTTAACTTTGTATCTGAATAAAAAGAAAAAGATGGAATTAACAATAGATAAAAAAAGATTTTTAGAACAGTGGATGGATTTTTTAAAAATCCCATCTGTTAGTGCAGACCCTGCTCACAAAAAAGATGTAGTAAAGGGAGCAGAATGGGTTAAATCTGCATTATTAAATGCAGGATGTCCCCATGCAGAAATTATCCAAACTCCTGGACATCCGATTGTTTACGGAGAATATCTTTTGGATCCATCTTTACCTACCGTATTGGTTTACGGTCATTATGATGTTCAACCTGCTGACCCTATAGATCTTTGGGATAGCCCCCCTTTCGAACCTATAATTAAAAACACCTCAATCCACCCAGATGGAGCAGTCTTTGCTAGAGGTTCATGTGATGACAAAGGACAAATGTTCATGCACATCAAAGCTTTCGAGGTCATGTTATCCGAAAGTGCGCTAGATTGTAATATTAAGTTTATGATCGAAGGTGAAGAAGAAGTAGGAAGTGATAATTTGGAAGACTTTGTAAAAACAAACAAAGAAAAATTAGCTTGTGATATCATTCTAATATCTGATACTGGAATGATTTCCCAAGACCAACCATCTATAACTACAGGGTTACGAGGTCTTAGTTATATGGAAGTAACAATAACTGGTCCCAATCGAGACTTGCATTCTGGCCTGTATGGAGGGTCCGTTCAAAACCCCATTAACGTTCTTTGTGAAATGATCTCACAGCTTCGAGATGAAGATAAAAAAATCACAATTCCAGGCTTTTATGAAGATGTCATCGAACTATCAACGGAGGAAAGAGCTGAAATGGATAAAGCACCCTTGGATTTGGAAGAGTTTAAAAACTCCATAGGCATAGATGCTATTGAAGGAGAGAAAGGATTTAACACTGAGGAAAGACGATCAATCCGTCCAACTTTAGACGTCAATGGGATATGGGGCGGTTACACAGGAGAGGGAGCTAAAACAGTTATCCCAAGTAAAGCACACGCTAAAATATCTATGCGTCTAGTACCCGACCAAGATTGGCATAAGATAAGTGAACAATTTACAGACTATTTTAAATCCATCGCCCCTGCAGGGGTTGAAGTAGATGTTATTACACATCACGGTGGTTACGCATATGTAACACCTATTGAAACAATTGGTTATAAGGCAGCTCATCAAGCTTACCTTGAAACATTTGGAAAAGCTCCAATACCAAAAAGAGGAGGAGGTAGTATTCCAATTGTACCAATGTTTGAAAAAGAATTAGGAGTTAAATCTATTTTGATGGGCTTTGGTCTAGACAGCGACGCAATCCACTCTCCAAATGAACATTATGGAATTTTTAATTTCTTTAAAGGAATTGAAACTATTCCAAAATTTTATAAAAATTATATCAAGTTATGGAATCAGAACAAATCAGATTAAATAATAAAAAGGTCTGAAGCGATTCCATCGGTTAAAAATTTAGCTTGTCTGGACACCTTGAGGTAGTCTCCATCCCAAAATATATTTCTCTGCTCTAAATGCCTTCCTACTTGTTCTTCAAAATAAGCAGAATAAGTATTGCCAAAAACCTTTTTTATGTGACCTAATGAAAGACCTTCAATTTTTCGAAGCCCTGTCATTATATATTCATTATACATATCCTTTGTATTGAGTGTTTCTGACTCTCTTTTCAATTTTTTAGAACTTACGGATTCAGCGTAAAGATGGTTGTTAGAAACATTCCAACTTCTTTGTCTAATTCCGTCATAACTATGGGCTGAGGGCCCTAGTCCCAAATATGCTTTTCCGTTCCAATAATTTTGATTGTTTACTGAAAAATAGCCAGGTTTACCAAAATTTGAAAATTCATAATTTATATAACCTTCGATTTCCATTTTATCGATCAAAAAATCATAATGTTCCCTAACGCTTTCCTCGGGTATAGGTTCAATTTTATTTTTTTTGATTTGATGGTGTAAAGCTGTTTTTTTTTCTACAGTAAGTGCATAGGCAGAAATATGAAAAGGATTATATTCTAATGCCAAATTCAAGTTTTTTTCCCAGTTTAAAAGGCTTGAATAAGGCATCCCATAAATTAAGTCTAACGAAAAATTATCAAAATATTTTCCTGCTAAACTTAAAGCCTTATGTGCCTGATCTGCATTGTGAGCTCTGTTCATTAGCTTTAGATCCTTTTCGAAAAATGATTGAATCCCCAAACTTAAACGGTTTACCCCCGATGCTTTAAGACCATGTAAATAATCTTCAGTAACATCATCAGGATTTACCTCCATTGTTATTTCAATTTTATCTGATATTGAATAATCTCTATGAATTTTTTTTAGAAAAACATCTACTGATTTATTTGAAATTAGCGAAGGTGAGCCTCCGCCGAAGTATATGCTTTCCAAAGGACTTTTTACTTCATTTGACCTGATTTCTAATTCTTTTTCAATTAAATCTAAGATATTGTCCTTACCCTTATTAGTTGTAGAAAAATGAAAATTACAATAATGACAGGCTTGTTTGCAATAGGGATAATGGACGTAAATATTTGACATAAACTAAACCTGAAAAAATTACTAAGACCTGACTTTGTCTGGATTTTTACTAACGAAAGCTCCCCAACCAGAATAAGATTTACCTGTAGAAATTCTGTCTTTATTATAGTAATGACATACCGCCGCTGCAAGACCATCAGTAGCATCTAGATTTTTTGGAAGAGTCTTTATCTTAAGTATTTTTTGAAGCATTTTAGCTACCTGCTCTTTAGAAGCGTTTCCATTTCCAGTGATAGCCATTTTAATTTTTTTAGGAGAGTATTCAGTAATTACAACTTCTCTAGAAAGACCTGCTGCCATTGCAACACCTTGAGCTCTTCCTAGTTTCAGCATCGATTGCACATTTTTACCAAAAAATGGAGCTTCAATTGCAATTTCATCGGGATTAAACTCATCAATTAATTCTATGGTTCTACTAAAAATTTTTTTGAGTTTTAGAAAATGGTTGTCGTATTTTTTTAAATGTAACTCATTCATTTGAATCAGCTCCATTTCATTTTTAGTAGTTTTAATTATTCCAAAACCCATTATGGTAGTTCCAGGGTCAATTCCAAGAATTATATTTTGCTGATCCATAAAATCTGCTATTGAGCTGAAATCATGATTGGTAATTTTAAAGTAGTGGCCACAAAAACACCAACATTAGTTTTGATTGCAGGTTGGGCTTGTGGAATTTGACTAACTGCTATTTCCAAACTTTCATCCATATTTGGGATTGCGTCAGCTATTGCCTTGGAACGCACTATATCTAGCAAGGAAAAATATCCTTCCTTGTCAATATGTAAGTTTAAAACTATCTCCTCATCAATATACTGTGAAGATTCCCAAGGATTTTCACTAATGTAATCCATAATTGAATTAGAAATCATAGACTCGAAACAGTTCTTTTTATCAATAGCTTGATCAAATCCATCGCAATCAGTAAAACTTGGTTCTTGATCTTTTTCTGACCATGCGGATGCAGATTTAATTTCTTGTGGAGAAACTTTATTAGATTCAAAAAGTTGGCAACCTAAAAACATTTGAATTCCTACCGCAATAGCTAAAAATATTTTTAAAATTCTCATATGAATTAATTTCACTTTAAAATTACACTTTTTTATCTATTTCATAGCTTAAGGATCTGCCCAACCCATTTAAAAAAGATATTTTTACATATGGATATTTTACTTATTTCGGTTTCAGGATTTTTTATCCTTTTAGGAATAGCTGGGAGTTTTTTACCTTTAATTCCTGGGCCACTGACAGGATGGTTAGGAATTTTAATTTTGAGTTTTGCTCCATCTATTCCAATTGAAAATCAATTTTTAATCTTTAGTTTTTGTATAGCTGTAGCTATTTTTATTCTAGACAATATTATTCCTGTTTTGGGCGTAAAGAAATTTGGAGGTGGTAAAGCAAGTATCATTGGAAGCTCAATAGGACTGATAATAGGGATTTTATTTCTTGGACCTTTTGGACTATTAATTGGTCCTTTTTCTGGTGCTTTTATCGGAGAGTTAATTGTTAATTTTAATGATAAGAAAGGTGCATTGAAAGCTGCATATGGTGCACTACTTGGTTTTTTTACTGGCGTGTTTTTAAAATTAATAATAGGGCTTGCTTTTGCTTTCATTTATATTCAAACTTTATGGGATTATTGGTTTTAATAAATATCAATTATTCATCTTCGAAATAAAAGAAGCCCAACTTAGAATAAAGATTAGTATTTTAGTGTCGAAATTTTATTCATGGAGCTTTTTATAATCACCTTTGTTTTACTATCTCTAGCTTTTGCAGGAATTGCAATTAAGATTTGGGCCAAAAAAGATGGAGAGTTTGCTGGGACTTGCGCTAGCCAAAGTCCATTTCTAAACAAAGATAATAAGCCATGTGGTTTATGTGGCAAGATGCCCGAAGAGACTGAATGTAAAAACCCGGTATCTTTTAATAATTGATTATTCTCAGATGTCGTCTCAAGATGTTATTGAACTAATTCACAGAGCAAAAGCTCAAGATCAAAATGCTTATAATTTGCTCTTTGATGGATATTGGAACTCACTTTATTCTTTTTTACACAAGAGGACGTCAAATCCAAATTTAGCAGAGGAAATTGCAATCGAGTCATTTGCAAAAGCATTTGATCAATTGGATCGTTTTGATGAAAAACTTTCATTTAATTCTTGGCTAATTACTATTGCCAAAAATCATCATACCGATCGCTATAGAAAATCAAAACATCAAATGCAAAGTTCTCAAGAAGTAGAGGAAGATAAAACGATAGAATTCTCAAGAACATCTCCCTCTCCAGAAGAACTTATGATTGCAAGTCAAAATCTTGATAGAGTATTAGGTCATATCAAATCAATGAAAAAAGAATTTCGAAATCTTCTCAAAATGAGATATTTTGATGATTTATCATTAAAGGAGATAGAAGATAAATTGGATGAACCCGCTACAACAATTCGTGTCAAATTGTTTAGAGCAAAAAAAATGCTTGCCAATCTATTAGAAAGTGAAAAAAATTAATTTATCTAAACTTGGGCCTGGACTTCTATTTGCTGGAGCAGCTATTGGAGTGTCACATTTAGTTCAATCAACGCGTGCTGGAGCAGATTATGGTTGGGGTTTAGTTTGGGCTCTTTTACTTATAAATCTATTCAAATATCCTTTCTTTCAATATGGCCCTCGTTATGCTCAAGCAACAGGCGAGACTCTTTTAGATGGATATTATAAATTAGGTAAAGGGTATCTGTTGGCTTATTTTTTTGTCAACCTTGGAACAATGTTTACAATCCAAAGTGCAGTTACAGTTGTTACTGCTGGACTAGCTTCAAAGCTATTTGGTATAACAAGCGACATAGTCACATGGAGTGTTATTATTACTATTTTCTGCAGTATTATTTTGATTTTAGGAAAGTACCAGTGGCTTGATAAGTTTATTAAAGTAATCATGATATCACTAGCAATAAGCAGTATACTTGCTGTTGGTGTTGCTCTTTTCAATAACAGTAGCCCCAATTTTGAACAGGTCCTTCCAAAGGGTAGCGGTTTATTGTTCTTAATTGCATTTTTAGGATGGATGCCTGCTCCATTAGACATTTCAATATGGCACTCTATATGGACCTTGGAAAAAAATAAAACTCAGCAAAAAAAGTCTTCCATCTCAGAAAGCCTTTTCGATTTTAATGTGGGTTATATAGCAACTATTTTTCTAGCTCTATGTTTTGTAGGTTTAGGATCTCTAGTTATGTATGGAACTGGGACGGAATTTTCAAATAAAGGTGGAGTCTTCGCTGGGCAACTTATTCAACTATACACCTCTAACTTAGGAGATGCCGCATATGGTTTGATTGCTGTAGCAGCTTTTTCAACTATGCTAAGTACAACTATCACAACCTTAGATGCTTCGCCAAGAGCTATGTCAAAAACAATTCAGCTTTTACTGCAAAAAGATAAATCATATTATTTGCCCTGGTTAATTATTTTAGGGTTAGGTACAGGGTGTATTTTTCTCTTCCTTTTGTCAGAAATGGGTCAGCTAGTTCAAATTGCAACAGTTCTTTCATTTATAACAGCGCCTTTATATGCTTTTTTAAATTTTCGTTTAGTTATAAGCAAACAAATGCCTTCAAAACATAAGCCTGGAAAGGGTCTACGTATTTTAAGTTTTACCGGGTTAATATTTTTAACAGGTTTTACTCTATTTTATCTTTTGAGTCTGTGAGCATTCGATTATCTTTGTAAAAAAGATTGGTGATGGAGGTTCAAGAACGAACAGAAATAAAGCATAAAAAAAAGCCCGATTGGATTCGAGTAAAACTACCAACTGGTAGAAAGTATACTGAGCTGAGAGGTCTGGTTGAAAATTATAACCTCAATACTATTTGTACCTCTGGTAGCTGCCCAAATATGGGTGAATGCTGGGCAGAAGGGACCGCTACTTTCATGATCTTAGGAAATATTTGTACACGCTCTTGTGCTTTTTGTGGTGTAAAAACTGGAAGACCTTCATCTGTAGATTGGGCAGAACCAGAAAAAGTTGCCAATTCTATTAAAATCATGAAAATTAAACATGCAGTTATAACTTCTGTTGATCGTGACGATATAAAGGATATGGGGTCCATTATTTGGGCTGAAACTGTAAATGCTATTCGTCGACTAAATCCTAATACTACACTAGAGACACTAATTCCTGACTTTCAAGGAAACCATCGTAATATTGATAGAATAGTTGAGGTTTCACCCGAAGTTGTTTCTCATAACGTTGAAACTGTTAGGAGATTGACAAGAAAAGTAAGAGTACAAGCAAAATATGATACCAGTTTAAAAGTGTTGCTTTACTTGAAAAATCAGGGGATTAAAAGAACAAAGTCTGGAATTATGTTAGGTCTGGGTGAAAAAGAAGACGAAGTACTTGAAACTCTTAGAGATCTTAGAGCCAACAAGGTTGATATAGTTACTATTGGTCAATATTTACAACCTAGTAAAAAACATTTACCCGTCCAGTCTTTTATAACTCCAGAACAATTTAAAAAGTATGAAACTTATGCTCTAAAACTTGGGTTTAGACATGTCGAAAGTAGTCCATTAGTTCGCTCTTCATACAGAGCCCACAAACACGTTGCATAGTTCTTAACTAATTGTTTTTTATTAAATTATGAAACCTTTGAGTTTCGGTTCTATCAAAAAAGCTCATTTTTATAGGTAAATAAAATAGGATATCTGAACTAAAATAGTTCTCTAATCTTGCAAAATCTTTCTCTGTTGTAAGGATCAATTCTTTTGATCTTTTCGACTCAATATTTTTAATTTCAGAAGCACTAAATCGATGATGATTTGAAAATTTCAAATGGTTAAAATTTAATTTTTTTTCTTCTAAAAACTTTACCAAAGGATCTGGATTATCAATTCCCGTAATTAGTAAAAAGGGAAACTCAAGCGAACCTAAAGGCTTGTTTTTTTTTCTATTTATAATATTTTCAGAGTAATCAATTTTAGTAAAAAATACACTTTGATAACTCAAAGGATTTATTCTTTTTAGAATTTTTTTTTGTTGGAGGTTTGTTAAATATTCGGGACACTTAGTCACTAAAATAATTTGAGCCCTAGCAGCACAAGATTTTGACTCTCGCAAACGCCCCAGAGGGAGATGCTGATCTGAGAAATAAGGCCTATTATAAGTTGTTGTCAAAATCAGTGTATCTGTTTCAACATAACGATGTTGCATAACATCATCAAACAGGAGAATATCAGGTTGATTTTTCAATTGATCTATCGCCTGTATTCCTTTAATTCTTTTCTCAGAAACAATTACATCTAGGCCATTATACTTTTTAAAAAATTGAAATGGTTCATCACCAATTGTTTCATAAGTACAATCTTTAGAAGCAACTACTACACCTTTAGTCTTTCGTTTATAGCCTCTACTGAGTACTGTGAGATTTTGGTTGTCATTAAAAAGAGAAATTAAATAATCAATAACAACAGATTTTCCTGTTCCACCAATGCTTAAGTTCCCTACTCCTATACTTTTATATTTAGTTTTTATTGATTTTAATATTCCCCAATCAAAAAAATAATTTCTTAACGCTGTAATTCCACCGTAAATGAGTGCTGCTGGAAATAACAATGGGGTTAACATTTTCATGCCCATGAAGATATATATTATATTTGTTTTATAAGAAATGATATGATAGTTAAAGAACTTCTCGAAACCCTCGAGCAATGGGCTCCAACAGCATATGCTGAAGACTTCGATAATGTTGGCCTTTTGATAGGTGATGAAAAAAGTAAGTGTTCAGGAGTTATAATCACCTTGGACTGCACTGAAGATGTTGTAGATGAAGCAATTTCTAAAAAATGTAATGTAATTGTAAGTTTTCATCCTATCATTTTTACAGGTCTAAAAAAAATTACTGGTTCTAGTTACGTCGAAAGAGTTACTATAAAGGCAATAAAAAATAATATTTCAATTATTGCACTCCACACACGATTAGATAATCATCCTAAGGGGGTTAATCATGTTTTATGTGATCGCCTTAAAATTAATAACTCTAGAGTATTGATTCCTAAAAAAGATAATCTTAAAAAGCTTGTAGCCTACGTTCCAGAAAGCCACACAGAATCAGTCCTCGACGCACTTCACAAGGCTGGAGCTGGAAACCTAGGTAACTATAGAGAATGTAGTTTTCTATTGGATGGAACAGGAAGCTTTAAGGGGATTGATAAAAGTAATCCTCATATAGGGAAACCATCTGAAAAAGTTTCGTTAAAAGAAGTTCAGATTAATGTTGTATTTGAATCTCATCTTCTTAATGAGATACAAAAAGCCCTTCGTGAAGCTCATCCATATGAAACTGTAGCCTACGAAGTTTATTCATTAATCAATTCGTTTTCTGGAGTTGGAATCGGTCGTATAGGCTCTTTAGAAAAAGAGATGGATTTATCTTCTTTTTTGAGTCATGTAAAAAAACAATTAAACTCGGATGCTATTAGACATAGCCATCCTCCCAAAAAGTTAATTAAAAAAGTAGCTGTAGTAGCAGGCTCAGGAAGTTTTGCAATTGAAGACGCAAAACAACAAGGAGCAGACGCTTTTATCACAGCAGATTTAAAATACCATCAATTTTATCAAGGAGAAAAAAGCGTTTTATTAGTGGATGTTGGACATTATGAAAGTGAGCATTATGTGAAAAATTTGATATTTGATTATCTTACCAAAAAATTACCTAATTTTGCATTCGTTTTATCACAAACAAAAACAAATCCTGTTAACTATTTTTAGCTATGGCCAAAACAACTAAAGCAACTGTCGAAAGTAAATTAAGAGCTCTTTACGACCTCCAATTAATTGATTCAAGAATAGATGAAATCGTTAATCTAAGAGGAGAACTTCCTCTTGAAGTTGAGGACTTGGAAAACGAAATAGCAGGTTTAAATAACAATTCTGATAAGATTAAATCAGAAATAGAAGACAGCGATAAACAAATATCTGAACAAAAATTAGTCATTGATAATGCTAAGGAGCTACTTAAAAAATATGATGAAAAGTTAAAAAATGTAAGAAACAATAGAGAATATAATTCAATCGTAAAGGAACAAGAATATCAAGACTTAGAATCTCAATTGGCAGAAAAGAAAATCAATGAACTAAAAGCCCGTATTGAAGATAAAAAAGAGGGATTGGCTGTAGTCACTGAAAAATTAGATGAACGGAACGCTCATCTAAAGTCTAAAAAAAGTGAGCTTGATGCTATCTTAAAAGAAACACACAAAGAGGAAGATTTATTACAAAAGAAATCTGCTGAATTTGAAAAAGGTATTGAAGAACATTTAATTACATCATACAAACGAATAAGAGGAAGTGTAAGAAATGGACTTGCAATTGTATCAGTAGAAAGAGGAGCTTCTGGGGGATCTTACTTTTCTATTCCTCCTCAAATACAACTCGAAATTGCATCTCGTAACAAAATTATTACTGACGAACATAGCGGTAGAATTTTGGTGGATTCAGAGCTAGCAAAAGAGGAAGAAACTAAGATTCAAAAATTAATTGGGAAATAATTCATTCCCAAAAGTCATACACAAGAACTGATTTTGTGTGAGGGATAAACAGCTTAACAAATTTTTTATGAATTGGGTGAGTTAGATAAATACTATCTCTGTCTGTAGCTTTTGCAAATTTCATTGTCAAACTGTGTGAATAGCCTTTACCCAAACCCTCCGGAGAAACATTTTCTCCATAATTCAAATCCTCTACTCCATTAATAGCCTGAAGACTATATGCTCCATCAGTGATTTTTTGGAGGTCTTCACTGCTAGTTTCTTCTTTGAACTGAATCAATACCAGATGAACTAGCATTTTCTGGTTTTTTTCTTTTATTTTTCTGTTATCACCCTCATTGCTAATGAAATAATACCCGATAAACATAGTCGCTAAATAAAATAAGCCTATAATTAAAAATGACAGCCGATCTGTTACACTAGCTTTGAGCATGAGTGAATTTTTCTTCAATTTAAAGTTTATACCTGAAAAGGTAAAGAGAAAGTAAAAGTCTTTTTAGAAAAAGCCTGCTCGTTTTAGAAAACTAGAAATTAAACAAAATCAAATAATTGTCAGAATGGATGATTTTACGAGCAGGCCAACAATAAACCTATTATATAATGACAATTATATCACTAAAAGGTTTAATTCTATTTTTTATTTATAAAAATTATAAGGAATAAGAAAAATATAAACTAGATTAACCTTACAATAAATTAAAGTTTATAAAATGTTAAAGATTCATATTAATTTAATTTTTCTCTGTTATCTTTTAATCGGATGTGTCTCAACCAAAAAGGTCTTTTTTGAAGATATCGTAGACACAAGTGATAAGGCAATAAACATACAAGATAAAAAGGTGTTTTCTTTTGATGAATCTGGAGTTTATTTCTCAAATCGTTTCGAAGGTGCACGTTTAAATGATGTTAAAAAGCAAAATGACAGCTCTTTTATTTTATTTATCAATCCTGAAAATAAACCTATAAATATTAGCCCATTCTATGCATTTAAGGTTTGGGGTAAATCTCCAAAAAGTATTAGCGTAAAGTTTAAATACCCTAAAGGATATTCTCACAGATATATGCCAAACATCTTTTCCGAAGGTAAATGGAAAATAACTGACTCTATCTCTTTTAATAATAATATCCTAAAATTAAATGTGTCTAAAAATTCAAAAATTGTATCAGGTCAAGAATTAAACTCTAGTAATATTGTATATGGTTGGGTTAATAGTATTTTAAGAGATAAACTAAACTATGCAAGCTTTAAGGAAATTGGTAAAACAAAATTGAAAAGACCGTTCATGGTTATTGATATTAATAAAGGAAATAAAGAAAAAAAACCAGTAGTTGTATTAATTACTCGGCAACACCCCCCTGAAGTAACTGGATATTTTGCTTTTCAATCTTTTCTATCAACTATTCTCGAAGAAAACAATTTATCTTCAAGATTTTTAGAAAAGTACAGAATTCTTGCATTTCCTTTGATGAATCCAGATGGGGTAGACTTAGGAAATTGGAGACATAATGCAGGTGGAGTTGATTTAAATAGAGATTGGTCATATTATAATCAAAAGGAAATAAAGAATACAGTTAATTTTATTTCGAAAACTCTTAAAAAAAATCATTCAAAACTTGTTTTAGGACTTGATTTTCATTCAACATACTATGATGTTTTCTACACTAACAAAGAAAGAATTTCAACATCTATGCCAAATTTTATAGATGAATGGTTTTCAAGTTTAGAAAATACTATTCCTAATTATAAGGTTAATGAAAAGTCAAGTAAGAGCAAACAACCAGTCTCCAAGGGTTGGTTTTTGAATGCTCATAAAGCAGTAGGAATAACATATGAAATAGGAGATAACACTCCAAGAGATCGAATCAGATTAATTGGAAAAAAATCTGCAATCTCAATGATGAAGGTTATGTTAGAGTAATAAAAAAAACCTCAACATATTGTTGAGGTTAAAAATGTGGGCGCTGAGGGATTCGAACCCCCGACCCCCTCGGTGTAAACGAGGTGCTCTGAACCAACTGAGCTAAGCGCCCAAAAAGATTTAATCTTTACATGGGGTGGTCAAAGATAAAATATAAACACTAATTCCAAGCTATTAGTATTTATATTTTAACCGAATAACTAATTTTTCAATTGTTTCAAAACTTCAGATACAGCAAAAGTACTTCCTAAAACCAAAATGAGATCTTGTGGTTTAGCACTTAAAAGTGCATTTTCGTAAGCTTTTTGAATACTTTCAGTATATATTATATTTAAAGAGGAATCCTTTAGATGCTTTTTTAATTCTATCATTTTGAGGGCTCTATCTATATTTGGGCTGCTTAAATAATAATATGCATCATTAGGAAAAAGAGATAATAATTCAGCAACATTTCGTCCTTTAACAAAACCCATAACCAAATACAATCTTCCATATTCCATAAAATTAAGTTGCTCCCTAATCATTGTTAATCCCTCTTTATTATGAGCGACATCCAAAATAACTTGAGGTGAAGAGTTAACAGATTGCCATCTTCCCATTAAACCAGTATTAGATATTACATTAAGAAGACCTTGCTGCATAACACTTTTTTTAAAATTAACATGGGGCAAACAATTAAGAGCCAAAATAGCTGTTTGAATATTCTTTGACTGATATGTTCCTTTAAGGTCAGTACTAAATTCACTGATAGAATCTTCGGTAAAAAATATTGGTGCGCTAAAGGTTTTTGCTACTTCAAGGAAAATCTTTTCAGTTTTTTTATCACGCCTTCCAACCACAACAGGTGTTTTACTTTTAATGATCCCTGCCTTTTCCCTAGCAATATCAGCATGTGTATTGCCTAAAAATTGAGTATGATCAAGACCGATATTAGTAATTACTGAAAGTGCGGGAGTTATAATGTTAGTTGCATCTAATCTTCCTCCTAAACCTACTTCAATAATTCCATATTCAACTTGTTTTTTTTTAAAATACCAGAATGCTAAACCTACAGTCATCTCAAAAAATGATAATTTTTCTTGCTCGAAATACTTTTTGTAAATACTTATAAATTCTACTACTTCATCTTTGGAAATTTTCAATCCATTTACCTTAATTCTTTCTCTAAAGTCTAATAGATGAGGTGATGTATAAAGCCCCGTCTTATAACCTGCCGTCTGAATCACAGATGCTATCATATGTGCTGTAGAACCCTTCCCATTAGTCCCTGCTATATGAATACTTTTAAATGATTTGTGAGGTTTTCCTATGTGCTTGTCAAGCATTTTCATAGCATTAAGACCAGGGCGGTAAGCTGCTGCTCCCTTACGCTGGTACATAGGAAGTTTTGAAAACATCCACGTTAAAGTTTCTTGGTAGCTTTTCAATATTTATTCTCCCAATTTGAATTGAATTAAAACAAAACCTATTTGCTGTTCAGGTGCCTGTTCGTCTGGATACCATTTATGCAATAAAGCAGTTTTTTTTGCTGGTAATAATAAACAAGGGTGCGTATTAGTGCTTCCTTTTACACCAGGCTCCGCATTAACAACATTTCCTTTTTTATCAACGGTAATCCTAACAACAACAGTGCCCTTTTGATTGCAATCTTGAACTACTTTACCATTAGACTGTAAACTCCTACCGTTAAGACCGTAACTTTTTCCAATTCCGGCAAGAACACTATTTTTATAATAACTACTAGAATAGAGGTTTCCTTCAATATTGCCTTTATTACCTTGTAAATCTTCATCACCTTCTCCTAAATTTTCAGTGGTTTGTTGATTATTATTTTTTAAAAAATTAGAAACTAAACTCTTAGTGATATTTGAAACTTCTGGTTTTTTATTTTCAATTAGATTATCTTTTAATGTTTTTTGTTTTTTAGGTTTTGGTTTATTTTCTTTTTTATTTATTTCAATTTTTGGCAGAGTTACTTTAGAATTTTTTTCTGTTAGAACCTCCTTAACATTTTCTTGAATTATTTCTTTATTTATATCAGCATCAACTTTTTCTACGATTGGTTCATTTTTGGCTTTTGAAGATTCTGAAGTAATTGATTTTTCTGACTTAATATCTCCTGTCCCTTGATTTGAAGTACCAAAGTTGACCTCCATCCCGTAAATTACGGGGGGGTCATAATATTTTAAGCCAATTATAAAGAAAAGTAAAACTAATAAAGCTGCCATTATAGCAGTTAATATTGCAGACTTTTTTTTGTGTGGCGTGTTTAAAAAACTCATAAAAAATCAAGGTGAATCCACAGCTAAAACAACTTTAACGCCATTTTTATTAGCAATATTCATTACATATACAACCTGATCTATAGCAACTTTTTTCTCTGTTCTTAAAACAATAGAAGTTGTTTTCATATCAGTGAGAGCACTTATCAAATTTTGTTCTAAATTTCTCTTAGAGACTCGATCTGCATTTAAATAAAATTGATTTGAGTTTGTAATAGTAACAGCCACTGTATTTCGATTTTCAGTTTTCCCTTCTGCTTGAGGAAGTTTGACATCAATAGTATTTAATTGTTTTGCGAGGGTTGAGGCAATCATAAAAAAAATCAATAGTAAAAAAACTACATCTGTCATTGACGACATGTTAAATTCTGGGCGAATTTGGTTTCTTCCTTTTAACCTCATTTTATGCTGGTTCATTAAGCAAGTCCAAAAACTCCAAACTTGAGGCTTCCATTAGGTATACTGCCTTATTGGTCTTTACAACTAGGTGATTATAACTAATATATCCTAGAATACCAACAATAAGTCCTGCGACTGTTGTAGTCATTGCAGTATAAAGTCCGTCTGCTAATAATTGCATATCAATGTTACCTCCAGCATTTGAAATCTCAAATATTGAAAGAATCATCCCAATAACTGTGCCTAAAAATCCTAACATTGGTGCAGCACCAGAAATGGTAGCGAGTATACTAATATTTTTTTCCAATTGATATACCTCAAGACGGCCTGCATTTTCAATTGCTGTATTGATATCTTCTAGTGGTCTTCCAATTCGTGAGAGACCTTTTGAAACCAATCTAGAAACTGGAACATTTTCTTGCAAACAGAGTTGCTGGGCAGCATCTAGCTTACCCTGCGTAATAAACGAACGTATTTGGGGCATAAATGTTGGAGCAATTTTAACTGCTGCTCTAATTGCAAAAAGACGTTCAAAATAAATGTATACTACCATCAATAGAAGTAAACTTAGAATACCAATTATTATTTGTCCTCCTAGACCTCCATTATGGATGAGTTCTATTAAAGAAAGGGTTTTCTCAGTTTGTAAAGGAGCAGGATCTTGTATGTTTGAAATCATGATATCGAAACTATTTTTTTTATAAAATTATAAACTTCGCCAAAAAAATTTTTGAATTATAAAATAAAATCACGCATTAAAATAAATGTTATAAAACCTGATATAAATCCTGCTAAAGCTAACCAGGTGATTTTTTTAAAAAACCAGAAAAAGTCAATTTTTTCCATACCCATTGCCACAACGCCTGCCGCTGAACCAATTACCAACATACTACCCCCCGTTCCTGCAGAGTAAGCTATTAAATGCCAAATGGGATCATCTATGGGCATAGAAAACATTCCCATACTGGCTGCTACAAGTGGTACATTGTCAATTACTGCCGAAGCAATTCCTAAAAGAGAGACAACAATATCAGTATTAGGAATTGCTGAATTTAATCCTTCAGCAAAATTAAAAAGTAGTCCTAATGATTCAAGGGCAGCAACTGCAAGAAGAATTCCAAGAAAGAAAAGAATACTTGGGAGTTCAATTTTTGACAGTGAACTATGAACTGGACTTGAGGTTTTATGAGCATCACTTATAACATCAATAGACGTGATATTGATTTTAGATTTACTAAATATTTCAGCGAAAGTTGCAACTATTGCTAGTGACAACATCATTCCAACATATGGAGGTAAGTGAGTAAACATTTTGAAAACTGGAACAAAAATTATAGCAGAAAGACCTAAATACAACATACTTGCTCCATGCTTATGATATCCCGAAGAATTATCTTCCTTTGGGATAACGATATCACCCTGGAAAGCAGGCAAAAAAGAAGCAGTCAACACTGGCACAACCAAACATACCATTGATGGTATTAGAACGTAACTGATTAAATTCAAAGTTGTAACCTTATCACCAATCCATAACATGGTAGTAGTAACATCTCCAATTGGTGACCAAGCTCCTCCAGCATTTGCGGCGACAATTATAAGACCTGCAAACCAAAGACGTGTATCTCTTTTAATTACTACTTTTTGAAGAATAGTTATTAATACAATAGTAGCTGTTAAATTATCAATTATAGCAGATAACGTGAAAGCAAGAATAGAAAAAATCCACAATAACCCCTTTTTACTTCTTGTTTTGATAAAATTTTTAATAGTGTAAAAACCATTAAAGTAGTCGATTATTTCAACTATAGTCATAGCTCCTAATAGGAATATTATGATCTCAGCTGTTTTACCCAAATGGTGTAATAAAATTTCGTCAATATGAGATGGTTCAAGTTCTTTCAATTCAATATTGACGTCAAATACAGGTAAGTGTGAAAATGAAATAATTGCCCACATTAATGCCATCATTGCCAAAGCTGGAATTAGCTTATCAACTTTTAAAGTATGTTCAAGTGTAATTGCTAAATAACCGAAAATGAAAAGGAAAATAATAATGGATTCCATAAATAAATTTTGACTCAAAGCCTAAATTTATAAAAATCCAAACCCAAAGAACGGACTAATGTAAACAAAAAATTTAAGGTTGATAAATTATACCAGTACTATGATCATTTGAGCAACCTGTAACAGATGCAAAACAATTGATCTCCCCACGTAATCTTAAAACTCCCAATAATCCAAAAATTAGAGCCTCCTTAAAATCAATAAGCTCTTCTGAAGGAATAATAAGAGTTGACAGAGTATTTTCTTTAATTAATTTCATCAAGTAATTGTTTTTAGCGCCTCCTCCTGTTACTAAAACCTTTTGATCTTTTTTGAAAGTTTCACCAATTTTTAAACTTATGTGCTTAGTGAAGGTATTCAAAAGATCTTCTGTTTTTTTGTCTTTAAAATTTTCTATTAAGGGATAAATTTCTGATTTAACCCATTCTATACCAAGGGATTTTGGTGGGTCTTTAAAATAAAAATCTATTGCTTGAAATTTTTCTAATAAAGGGAAGATAAGGTTTCCTTTTTCAGCTAAACTTCCACCTTTATCATATTTTAAATTATTTTTTTGAGCTAAAAAGTTTAATACGGTATTAACTGCGCAAATATCATAAGCTATTAAGTTATTATCTTCAGTTTTAGTAACATTTGCAAAGCCGCCCAGATTTAAACAAGCATCATATTCGTCAAATAATAAAACATCCCCTATTGGGACCAATGGTGCTCCCTGACCACCTAAATCTACGTCTTGTGTTCTAAAATCACATATAACTTTATAACCTGTAAGTTCCGCAAGTTTTTTTTCATTTCCCAATTGAAAAGTATATCCCTCCTCTGGTTTATGAAATAGTGTATGTCCATGAGAACAAATAGCATCGATCTCATTTAAATTATTTATACCAATAAATTTTAATATGATTTTAGACAAATAAGCCGTGTACAATTTATTTTCTTTTAAAATAACTTCTTTAGATTCAAAATATAATTTTGATAATTTTTTCTGCCATAAGGTGCTATATTGAAAAGTTTGAGCAGCTGTAATTGAAAAATCCCATTTTTCCCCTGGAATGAAATTTACACATGCTATATCAACCCCATCAAGTGATGTGCCTGACATAACACCTAATACTTTATAACTTGATTTTTTCAATTAAAAAAAGTTTTACTATTTAAACAAAGGAAGTAAAAATTAAGATTTTTTCATTTATTTAACTTTAAATTAAGGATTTCAATATTTATCTTATAAAATATTGTGATTTCATAAAAGCAATGGATTTTGGCTTATATTAAATTTTCTTTTTCTATAGTATTCTTATTTTTGTAGCTCTCTAAATTTATTTATGTTACCAGCAAAACAAGGACTTTACGACCCGGAGAATGAGCACGACAATTGTGGTGCAGGATTTATATGCAGTCTGAAGGGTAAAAAGACAAACGATATAATCCACAAAGCTCTAGATATTCTAGATTGCCTTGAACACCGTGGTGCTGTGAGTGCTGATGGTAAAACAGGCGATGGTGCGGGTATTCTTATAGAAATTCCTCATGATTTTTTATTAGGAAAGTGTGAATTTAAACTACCTGAACTTCATCAGTATGCCGTTGGTATGGTTTTTTTGCCAAAAAAAGAAAACCAGAGAAGTTACTGTATAAGTGTTCTAGAAAATGAAGTGAAAAAACAAGGCCTGGAGGTTTTAGGATGGAGAAAAGTGCCTGTAGATCCAAGTGTAGTTGGTTCGATCGCTGCATTGACAGAGCCCGTAATAATGCAAATTTTTATCGGTAGGGGATCTGAATCTTTATCTGACCATAAGTTTAATATAAAACTATTCTGTGCTCGAAAAATATCCGAACATACAATTTCACAATCTAAGCTTTCCCAGGCTAGTTATTTTTACCTGCCTAGTCTATCAACTCACACTTTGATATATAAAGGTTTATTGATTCCAGAAGACATAAAAGGATATTATAAAGACCTTGAAGACCCTGCTGTAGTTACCCGATTAGCTCTAGTACATCAACGTTTTTCCACAAATACCTTTCC
>CABYBK010000018.1 GCA_902517245.1 uncultured Bacteroidota bacterium
AGTTAAAGTTGCCGACCCTTCAACAAATGAGCGATCAATCGCCTGTTGTGGGATAGGATAGTATTGGTTTTTTGGATCACTGAAGGAAACACCTTGAAGATAAATTCTATATCTAGATTCTCTTGAAAGATATTCATTCAAAGTAGAACCTTGTGTACCCCATCTTTGAAGATCAAAGAAACGGAATCCTTCCATAGCAAACTCAATACGAGTTTCCATTCTAACTGCCGTACGAGCAACTGACTGGCTAGTCCATGGTGCAGTATAAAGACCAATATTATAGTTTGCAGCAGGATTATCAGTTGTTGTGTACTCTACACGAGTACCTCCCTGAATTGCTTCTTTAACCCAACCATCAGGATTAGCAGCACGAGCTCTGATATCATTTACTTGCTTTCTGGCATCCTCTAAACGACCAGCTTCAACATAAGCTTCAGCTAAAAAAAGCTTAACCCTTGACAAACGCATAACTCGGTGATTATTTGCAGATATATTACCCCAACCACCTACACCGAACGCTTCTGGCTCAGCAACGTGCTTTTTAGAGAAATATGGCCCAGCATAAGTAAGATCACGAATATAGTCAACTTGCATTATGTGGTGATTCTTATATAAAATACCAGGACGTCCTACAGAATGATCTAAACGAGGATCAACAGAAGGATTTCCAATAGGCTCTCCAATGTTAGCACCATTAGGGTTAGTAATATGAACTGTTTTCCATTCTCCACCTAACCATGGTAATCCGTCAGCATTTGTGTGATGGAAATCAACCAAGTCTTGAGTAGCTTGCCAAAAACCACAACATCCCCAAGGAGCAATATATGGGTGAGCAAGACCAACATCTTTGTTCCCATTTTGGTCATCACCACTTGAAATAGCATATTGAACTTCGAAGATAGACTCCTTATTGTTACGTGTAGCAACAAGGTGATTATCTTCATACTTTTCAACTAATTCGAAAGGTCCATTATTTACAATGTCTTCCATAACAGGAATTGCAGCAGAAATTAATCCAGCATCTCCTGTGTGCATGTGAGTCATAGCTAAGAAAGCTTTTGCAGCCCAACTAGTTGCTCTACCAAGGTCAGCTTGAGTGGCAGGAAGTGCTGCTGCTGCTGCTGAAAAATCAGCAATTATTTGGTCCCAGATTTGTCCACCGTTAGGAACTTTAGAACTTTCTGTATCATTTACATCATAAGCTGCATCATCAACATAAGCTGGGTTACGAAAGTGTAATTGAGCAGTCAAAGCATGATAACCACGTAAAAAACGAGCTTCAGCAATGATTTGTGCAGCTCTACCTGCTTCTACAGGATTATCTCCTTCCGCAGCTTCTGCTACAGCGTCGATAACCTCGTTAGCTCTAGCCATACCCCAATAAACTGATCTCCACTTATCTTTAATGTGGTCACTAAAGGTAGTAAAGTCATACGCTTCAATAAATGAATGTTCTGGCTGGTCACCTGCATCTGTTCCTTTCACAGCATTATCAGAAGCTATACTTCCCATAATCCAACCGGTAGTTGCATAGTACCAAGTACCACCACCGCTCATACCTTGCCCAGAGAGGGTACGGTATGCGGCAATAAGCTTACCTTCAACACCTTCGGCGTTATTTAAGGTAGGTCCCGCAATTTGGCCTAATGGCTCTTTTAATAGAAAGTCTTCATTACAGCTTACTGTAATAGCGAAGACACCTATCAATGCGATTAATAATGATTTAAATTTTCTCATTTTCTATCAATTTTTAATGTTAAAATAAATTAAGATTCAATCCTAAAAGAATTGTTTTTGATACTGGCATATAACCACCATCAAAACCTAATGTAGTATCTGCTCCTGTTTGTATTTCAGGATTCATACCAGTGTAGTTAGTTATTGTAACTAAGTTTTGACCTTGAACATATATCGAACCTCCACCAATACCCAATGCATCTTTAATCGCGTCTCCGAAATTATATGTCAATTGAATATTTTTTATGCGGAAATATGATCCATCCTCAATTAGGAATGTAGATGTTCTACTACTAACTTGGTCATTCGCGTCCATTATAGGAGATGTTGCATTAGGATCCGCTGCAACCCATTGACTTTTAGGAGCTGATGGATTACTTGGTTGCCATGCTTCTCTTAGGGCACGAACAGTTCGGTTACCTTGGAAAGTATTAAAGTCAGCAAAGTAACGAACATAGTTATATATATCGTTTCCTTGAGATCCATTTCCGAATAAAGTCAAAGATAAGTTCTTGTAGTTGAAGTTCATGTTAACTCCGTAAATGAAGTCTGGATGAGGATTACCGATTTGTGTTCGGTCATCATCGTTAATTTGTCCATCTCCATTAACATCTCTAACTCTAAATTTTCCAGGAGCATTGTATGATCCATAAGCTGGATGCGCATCTGCCTCAGCTTGTGTTTGGAAAATTCCATCGTTTTGGAATCCATAGAACATAGATATTGGGGATCCAACTTCAGTAACTGAGATTGAAGGAACCCTAGAACGATATCCAAAAATAGGTGTATCGAACTCATCTAATTGGATTATCTCATTAGTATATTGAGAAATGTTGGCTCCAATACTATAGCTGAAGTCACCACTTCCTCCGTTTAGATTAAGTCCAAAATCAAATCCAGTATTCAACATTTCACCAATGTTAAGTGCTGGAGCACCTCCATCACCCGCGCCAAATGCAATCGGAACGTTTAATAAAAGGTCTGTTGTTCTTCTACTAAACACATCAAACTCTACGTTAAGTTTACGATCAAATAAAGTAGCATCTAATCCAAAATTACTTGAAGTGGTAGTTTCCCACTGTGCAAGCGGGTTACCATATTGAGAAGCATTAAATCCTGCTGTTGCAGCTGTAACATTTCCGTCAATCGGATAAGAAGAGTTAAATGAAGTGGACTGATACGAGGTATAAGAGTTGTAGTCTCCAATTTCTTGGTTACCAGTTTGTCCCCATCCATAACGCACTTTTAAATCGTCAATAAATGTAGCTCCACTCATGAATGCTTCTTCAGAAATTCTCCAACCAAGACTTAGTGCTGGGAAAACCCCACTGTTAGTAGCAGCTCTAAAACGAGATGATGCATCATTACGAACAGTAACCTGCGCAAGATACTTTTCTCCAAAGGCATAGTTAACTTGAGCGAATTGTGACCATAAAGAGAAGTCTAGGTAAGCAGACCCACTGTTTGAAGATGTTCCCTGGTTCCCTGCATTTAAAAAACTTATAATTCCAGTTGTTTGGAATGGGAAACGTTGTCTCCCTGCATTAAATGATTGACCAAAAGCTTCAACAGCCTCAACACCAATAAGTGCTTCAACACTATGAACATCATTAAAAGTTTCTTTATAGTTAACTGTGTTAGTCCAGTTCCACTGATATTGATCCTGGAATCCAGAAGTTTGACTATTGATAAAGTTACCTTCAACATATTCTGGTTGAGGACGTCCAATATCAAGAGAACGTCTTCCTACTACATCAAAACCAAAAGAAGTTTTTGCAGTAACTTTATCAGCAATTCTAGCTTCAGCGAAAACATTACCAAGAGCTCTAAAGCGCTTACTTCTGTCGTCTTGATTTCTAGATAAACTCGCATATGGGTTAAAGTTGTTACCCAAGTTTAGACCACGTGATCCAGAAAATCCACCGTAAGGATTACCTCCAGGTCCAGAAATATCATAAATAGGAAGTAGTGGGTGGTGTTTGTATGAACCTGATATAGCATTTTGCTCACTATTGTTACCAAAGCCACCTTTACGATTGTCTAAAGAAAGAGAGAAATTTTCTCCAAGAGTAAGTCTATCGTTCAACACTTTAGTAGAAGAGTTCAAACGGATTGTAGCTCTTTCATACCCAACAAAAATTACTGGTGAATCTTGAGAGAAATAGTTAGCAGTAAATGCATATTGAGATTTCTCGTTTGCACCACTGGCTTGTATTTGGTGGTTTGTGATTGGCGCTTGAGACGTTAATGTTTGCCACCAGTTAGTATCAGCTGATCTAGTGATCGCATAGATGTTATCTGGTGTTAATGAGTATAAGTTTTCATCTACAGAATTTGCTCCACTAGGGAATACATAATTAGGTATTGAAATTTGTGGGTTTTCAGGTGTACCGCTAAAACCATACTGCCCGTGTGAAGGAGTCTTTCCAGCGTAATAATCCGCTAGATAAAGATATTCTCCTAATTCAAGAGCATTCATAGCTGGAGTGTTCAGATCATTTGGTACATTTTGCCATCCATAATATGCATTATAAGATACCTGAGTAGATCCAACTTTACCTCTTTTCGTTGTAACAACAATTACTCCGTTGGCCGCACGCGCACCATAAATAGATGCCGCTGATGCGTCTTTTAATATTTGAAGTGATTCTATATCATTAGGGTTAATATTCCCTGGTGATGTTGTTGGAACTCCATCAATAACATAAAGAGGATCATTGTTTCCAATAGTACCAAAACCACGAATACGAACGGTAGCTTCACCACCTGGAGTCGCATCATTAGTAATGGTAACACCTGCAGCACGTCCCTGTAATTGTTGGGAGAATGTAGTGGCAGGGACTGATAATAATTCATCTGCTTCTACCGTAGTTACCGCACCTGTAATATCTCGCTTAGACTGAGTACCGTAACCAGTGGTTACAATAACCTCTTCCAGCAAGTTTCCTAAAGCAAGAGAAATCGTGAGTTGATCTCCGTCAACTGGAACCTCTTGTGTGGTATAACCTACGAAAGATACTACAAGAACGTCTCCCTGAGACGCTTCGATAGTAAAATTACCATCAAAATCTGTAGTAGCAAAACTGTTTGTCCCCTTAACAAGTACTGTTGCACCTGGTAGCGGACCATCGTCGCTCGTTACGACACCCGTAACGTTTTGAGCGTAAATTCCTGCACTTAGCATAAATACAGCTAAAAACAAGAATTTCTTAAATAACTCTTTTTTCATCATTTGGTTAAATTTATTAATATAGTTAATAGTTGATTTGTTTAAATCTACAACAATTATAACCATGTTTTTGCAAAATTCTTAATTAATTGTTAAAAAATTAGCTAATAAATTACTAAATCGTTTTAGTTTATCTTTATCTTTGAACATAATATATCTGATATAATGAGACCCTCACTAAAGCAAATAGCTAATGCATTAAATCTTTCTACAGCTGCTGTATCTAAGGCATTAAATGACTATCCTGATATAAGTTTAGCGACTAAAAAAATTGTAAAATCATACGTAAAAAAAGTAGGCTACAAAGCGAATATTCAAGCTACATACTTAAGAACTCAAAAAACGATGACGATAGGAGTTATATTACCAGATATAACAAATCATTTTTTTTTAGAAATATTAAAAGGTATAATGACTCAGGCCAATAAAAATAAATACACTATTATTTTGGGGCATTCCAAAGAATCAGAAGCTGAAGAAAAAAAGTTAATATATCAATTTTTACAACAAAAAGTTGACGGTATTTTAATGTCTTTAGCACAAGATACATCTAGGTTTGAACACTTAAATAAAGTTATAAACAACAAAACAATTTTAGTTTTGTTTGACAAATTAGCAAGGACCATTAATTGTAGTAAAGTCTTTGTAGATGACAAAAAAGGAGGATTCAAGGCAACACAACATCTTATAAAAAAAGGGTGCACTAAAATTGCTCATTTCAGGGGAGATTTAAATCCTCAAAACTCTATTGACCGTTACCTGGGCTATCGTGAAGCACTTTCATTTCATGAGATTAAATTTGATCCAAACAAAGTATTAATTTCAAGAAAAGGTAGCGTCAAAGAAGGATATCTTTTAGCTAAGAAACTTTATGAAAGCGGAATTAAAATAGATGGTTTATTCTGTGTGACAGATATGGTTGCACTTGGAGCAATTAGATTTTTTAAAGAACGCAAAATTAATGTGCCTAATGATATATGTGTTATTGGTTTTAGTAAAACCATGGTAGGAAAATTTGTTAATCCATCATTAAGTACAGTAGACCAAAAAGCATCAAAAATGGGTAAAATGGCAATGAAATTATTTCTTTCAGAAGAAAAAATTTTAAAAACAGAGAAAAGACTAGAAAATCAATCCTTGCAATTAAATACTAAATTGATAAAACGAGAATCAACGAGTAAGGTGTCATAGATTGGAAATAAATTTAATATTCCTTTTTAAACCTTCGTGTTTTGTTCTTTTTACAGCGCTATTTTGAAAGAGTGTTTCAAAAACTTCTTCTGTCATCTCTTCCCAATCTTTTTTATTTAAAGTAAGTAACTCTCTATTAGAATCAAATGATGCTTCATTATTTTGTTTTGAAAATCGATTCCATGGACAAACAGTTTGGCATGCATCACATCCAAATACCCACTTATCCATTTTACCCTTAAATTCTGAAGGAATTTGATCTTTTAATTCAATTGTTAAATATGATATACATTTGCTTCCATCAATTTTGTATGGAGCAATTAATGCTTCTGTTGGACAAGCATCTATACAAGCAGTGCAATTCCCACAATGATCTGTGGTTGGATGGTCATATTCCAACTCTAGATCAATAATCAATTCGGCAATAAAAAAAAAGGATCCTGTTTTTTTTGAAATTAGGTTAGTGTTTTTACCTATCCACCCCAGGCCACTCTTTTTTGCCCAAGCTTTGTCCATCACTGGAGCAGAATCTACAAATACTCGACCATCAACCTCCCCTATTTCTGAATGGATGTATTTCATAAAAGCTTTTAGTTTGTCTTTTATAACACTGTGATAATCTCTACCAAATGCGTATTTAGAAATTTTTGGTGCATCAGGATCTTCTTGGGTATCATTTGTATAATAATTTAATAAAAGTGAAACTACACTTTTAGCACCAGGCACTAAAATTCTTGGATCTAAACGTTTATCAAAGTGATTATTCATGTAAGTCATCTTACCCTGATGATTTTGATTTAGCCATTGTTCTAATCTTGGAGCCTCCTCTTCTAAAAAATCAGCCTTTGAAATACCACAAGACATAAAACCTAGATTTTTCGCATAAGCTTTTATAAGTTTAGTGTACTTAGATTTGGAAGTAGTCATTTTTTTCTAAAAGTATTTAAAATAGTCCTTCTTGATTATTTTTTACCCTGCCCAGATGCTTATAGGCTCTTTCTGTTACCTCGCGTCCTCTTGGTGTACGAACAATAAAACCTTGTTGAATGAGAAAAGGCTCGTAGACCTCTTCTATAGTTTCTGCATTTTCAGAAACAGCAGTTGCTAAAGTGGTAATACCAACTGGACCACCTTTAAATTTATCAATAAGAGTTGTTAAAATTTTATTATCCATCTCATCTAAACCGTGGGCATCTACTTGTAATGATTTAAGTGAAAATTGCGTGATTTTCATATCGATAGACCCATCACCTTTAATTTGTGCAAAATCTCTGACACGACGTAACAATCCATTTGAAATCCTTGGTGTACCTCTGCTTCTTCCTGCAATTTCTATTGCAGCGTCATGATCAACAACTACATTTAAAATTTCAGCACTTCTTTCAACAATTGCAGCTAAAATCTCAGTGGAATAATATTGTAATCGATTACTTATTCCAAAACGAGCTCGCATAGGAGCAGTTAATAAACCTGATCGTGTAGTTGCACCAACAAGGGTGAATGGCTCCAGATTAATTTGAACAGTTCGTGCATTAGGTCCAGATTCGATAAGTATATCAATTTTATAATCCTCCATAGCAGAATATAAGTATTCTTCAACAATTGGAGTTAGTCGGTGTATTTCATCAATAAACAAAATGTCACGAGGTTGTAAGTTTGTAAGAAGACCTGCAAGGTCCCCAGGCTTATCTAAAACTGGGCCTGAAGTGAGTTTAATTCCAACACCTAATTCACTAGCAAGAATGTGAGCTAAGGTAGTTTTGCCTAAACCGGGAGGGCCATGAAATAAAGTATGATCAAGTGCTTCTTCCCTTTGTTTTGCAGCTGATACAAATACCCTTAAATTTTCAAGAATAGAGTCTTGACCGGCAAAATCATCAAAGCTCAATGGCCTCAGGGCACGATCTATGTCGTTGTCCTCCTTAGAAAATTGATTATCAGTTGGATCTAAATTCTCATTCATTAATTCAAATATAGGGAATTCACCTACTGCTCCGAAAAAAACATTCTCGGATATAAATTAAAAAACTATCAAAAATTAAAAGGCACTATTTCAGCGTCTAATAAAGACTTAGTGCTGAAGTTCCTCTTCTCCTTTTTCGAGTGGTATATGTTGAGGAGTAAAGTCCTCCTTATATCCTGGTTTTGAGTAATCATATGCCCATCGATGAACGTGGGGAATTTCTCCCTCCCAATTTCCATGAAAATGCTCTATTGGAGCTGTCCATTCCAAGGTGTTAGAACGCCAGGGGTTTTGAACCGTTTCTTTCCCATAAAACATACTGTGTATAAAATTATATAAAAATACTATTTGAGCTGCGCCAGCAACTAAAGCAAAAACAGTTATCAAAACATTTATATCAGCTAAATCGTCAAAATAAGGAAAGGCAGTATTAGTATAATATCGTCTTGGCAAACCAGCCATTCCAATAAAATGCATTGGGAAAAATACACCATATGCACAAACCGCTGTAACCCAGAAATGCACATATCCAAGATTCTTATTCATCATACGTCCAAACATTTTTGGAAACCAATGATAAACACCTGCAAAGAGTCCGTAAAGCGCTGAAATACCCATAACTAAATGGAAATGAGCTACAACAAAATAAGTGTCATGAACATTGATATCTAAAGTACTGTCACCAAGAATAATTCCTGTTAAACCCCCTGTTATGAATGTTGATACCAAACCAATAGAAAATAGCATTGCAGGATTGAGTTGTAAGTTCCCCTTCCACAAGGTTGTAATATAATTAAATGCTTTTACAGCAGATGGGATGGCAATTAGAAGGGTTGTAAAAGTAAACACAGACCCCAAGAAAGGATTCATACCAGAAATAAACATATGGTGGCCCCAAACAATAGTAGATAGAAAAGCAATGGCTAGAATAGAGGCTACCATGGCTCTGTATCCAAAAATTGGTTTACGAGCATTTGTTGCAATAATTTCTGATGTAATACCTAAAGCCGGTAAAAGCACGATGTATACCTCGGGATGGCCCAAGAACCAAAATAAATGCTCATATAAAACAGGAGATCCTCCTTGGTAATGCAAAACTTCACCTTGTATGAAAATATCCGATAGGAAAAATGAAGTCCCAAAACTTCTATCCATAATTAATAATAAAGCAGCTGAAAGTAGCACAGGGAAAGAAACAACTCCTATAATTGCTGTAACAAAAAATGCCCATATTGTTAAAGGTAAACGAGTCATACTCATTCCTTTTGTTCTCAAATTAATTACTGTAACAATATAGTTTAGTGATCCTAAAAGGGAAGAGGCAATAAATATAGCCATCGACACTAGCCATAAAGTCATTCCAGTTCCTGATCCTGGTTGGGCTTGAGGAAGTGCAGAAAGAGGTGGATAAATTGTCCAGCCTGCTGCGGCTGGCCCTGCTTCTACAAAAAGAGACATGACCATTATCACACTAGAAAGGAAAAAGAGCCAAAAGGAAATCATATTTAATAACCCTGAAGCCATATCACGTGCACCGATCTGTAAGGGTATAAGCAAGTTGCTGAAGGTTCCACTCAAGCCAGCAGTCAATACAAAAAAGACCATTATAGTTCCATGAATTGTCACTAAAGCAAGATAAACATTAGGGTCCATAACCCCTTCAGGTGCCCATTTCCCTAGGAGAACTTCAAAAACACCAAAAGGCTTTTCTGGCCATGCCAATTGCAATCGAAATAATAAAGACATCGCAATACCAATTATTCCCATGAATAACCCTGTAATCAAATACTGTTTTGAAATCATTTTGTGATCTTGACTAAAGATATATTTAGTTACAAAAGTTTCTTTATGATGATGTCCGTGATCCTCCTCAATGTGTGCTGCTGCTGTTGACATATCTTTTTTATTTTTTATTTTTTATTTTTTTATTTTTTATTTTTTATTGAATAACCTCTGCAAAAGTTTGTTGTTCCGAAATCCATTTGTCATACTCTTCTTGTGATTCTACGATTATTTTCATTTGCATATTGTAATGCGAGGCACCACAAATTTTATTACAAAGTAAAAGAAAATCGAATTCATAAGGGTCTAATGCTACATCTCCACTTGCAACAAGATCCTTGCTTTTTTTAACTCTAATTTTATTTATTTTTTTAACTTTAGAAACAATATCTGGGTCTAACCGCATTTGTTCTGTCGTTATGTTTGGAGTAAATGCAAATTCTGTAATCATTCCAGGAACACAATTCATCTGTGCCCTAAAAAAAGGCATATAAGCCGAATGTAATACATCTTGAGAACGCATTTTAAATATAACTTCTCTACCAACAGGCAAATGTAATTCTTGAACCACTATATCATCAAAGCCATTAGGATCGGTAGCATCAATTCCAACTAAATTTTTCCCATCAAAATCTTCTAAAAAACGAACATTTGCATCTCCAAGTACACCATCGTCTCCTGAATAGCGTGCTTTCCAATTAAATTGTTGAGCATATAGTTCAACCACAAGTGCTTCGTCATTTTCTTCAACTGTCATAATATCAGTCCAAGTATATAGACCGTACAAAATTAATCCTGCAAGAACAAACACTGGGATTATGGTCCATATCATTTCAAGCTTTTCATTATCAGAATAGAATAATGCTTTTTTACCTTTTTCACCTCGATATTTATAGGAGAAATAATGTAGTAATGCCTGGGTAATTGTTTGAACAAAAAAGATTATTGCAAATGAGATCCACATTAAATTGTCATAATCATAGCCATGCTCAGAAGCTGCTTTAGGCAATAATACGTCACCATAAGACCAAAATGAAAAAATTGTAATCCCATAAATAAAAATTAAAAAAGCAAACATAAGTTTCCCATTCCAATCATTATCATTATCATCTGCCACCTGAGTAGAAATTTTCTTCACTTGTGAAAGCTCAAAAATTTTGGTCACTTGCCAGATAGCAATCGCGACTAAAATTAGAACAGAAAATATCAAAACTATATTCATTTATCTTATCAATTAAATTTATTAATAATGAAAACGTTTACTTTCACCCATGTAAGGATCTCCTTTGGCAAGTAGCGGTACTTTTGTTAATTCTTTAAAAACTACATATATAAAAAGCCCAAAAAAGAAGAGAAAACCACCTATTTCTGGAACCCCAATATACCACTGGTCGCCTACTGCTGAGGGCATAATCATATTGTAAACATCCATATAATGTCCTAAAAGGATTACTATCCCAGCCATTACAATAAAATAATTTATACGTTTATAATCACTATTCATTAATATCAATAATGGAAATATAAAATTCATTACTAACATTCCAAAAAATGGCAGGTTATAATCTTCAATTCTTGTAATAAAATAAGTTACTTCCTCTGGGATATTTGAATACCAGATTAACATAAACTGGGAGAACCATAGATATGTCCAGAAAACACTAATCCCAAACATGAACTTCCCTAAATCATGAATATGACTATCATTAACAAATTCTAAGTAACCTTTTGATTTCAAATAAATTGTGATTAAAGCAATTGTTGTTATTCCAGAAACAAACATACTTGCAAAAACATACCACCCAAATAAAGTACTAAACCAGTGTGGATCTATGGACATTATCCAATCCCACGACATTATTGATTCTGTCACTATGTAAAATACTAAAAAGGCAGCTGAAATTCTGAAGTTTTTTTTATGATTTGATATATCTGATGCATGATCTTGAGCAATTGAAAATTTTCTTGAGAAATATCGGTATAATGTCCAACCACTTAAAAAGAAAATTGCTCTTGCTAAAAAGAAGGGAGTATTTAAAAAACCTGTTTTTCCAGCTATTAATTTGTCATGCGCCACTACTTCGGGGTCCATCCAAATAAATAGGTGATTTAAGTGCATGGAAGAAAGCACTAAAAGAATAATAACTATTATTCCTCCTGGTAATAAATAAGCAGTAATTCCCTCCATTACTCTATATAGAACTGGTGACCAACCAGCCTGAGCAGCACGCTGAATTGCATAAAAAGCTAAGGTTCCTAAAGATATCATAAAGAAAAAAAACGCTGCTACATAAAAGGCTGCCCATGGTTTATTGCTTAATTGATGAAATACATGTTCATCATGTTCTAAATCGTGGCTTTCACCCTGATGATGATCCTGTGAATTACCATGTGAATTCTCAGAACTATGCTCTGTTTTTTCAACACTATCATGATTAGAGGTATTATGCCCCAATATTTCTTCAGGGTGGCCTGAATTAGATTCACTATGACCACCGTGGTGATCTGAAATCAACATTGATTTAGATTCTTCAATAGTTGAGGGTGCGGCCAAAAAACCATAAGCTAAACCTAGAAAACCTAAAATCATGGAAATGAAAGCAAGGTTTCTCAGTTTATTAGGAAATGTATACATTATCTTTTCTTCCATAATTATTTAACAAGCTTACTTCTTAATTCCATTACATGTTGAGCAATCTGCCAGCGTTCTTCTGCGTTAACTTGCCCCGCATGCGATCCCATTGCATTTTTTCCATACATTAGAACATGGTAAATACTACCAGGTGAAATATCCCTATCGGCATAACTCGGCACTCCAAGAAATTTTTCTCTAGTCATTAAAATCCCTTGTCCGTCACCTTTTTTGCCATGACAAACAGCGCAATAAATCCCATAGAGCTCTTTACCGTTTTTTAGATTATCTTCTGTTACAAGTATTGGTGATTTCAATTCGAATTTGGCTGCTTCATAACCATCGTTTGTGTCTGGATATTCATATGGCTCCCAACCCCTCATTATAGTTCCTTCAACTGGTGTTTGAGCCTCAATGCCATTTGCAAAAGCATCAGTATCTGCATATGTCTCGTAACCAATCGGTTCGTACATATTAGGAAAGTATTGGTAATTTGGTTTTGAAGGGTCAAAGCAAGACTTTAATCCCAGCGAAACTAACACACAAATTAATAGGTCCTTAATATTCATCTATTCGGTTTTTTCTATTATTGAAATATCTATAGCACCTGACTTTTTTAAAAGTTTTTCAAGTTGTTTTTCGTTATTATGGATTCCCATTTCAACAAGAAACTTGTCATCTGTAGTTAATGGATTTGGATTTTCAGCATTTTTGAAAGGCCACAATTTACTTCGCATATAAAAAGTTATTACCATCAGGTGAGCTGCAAAAAAAACAGTCAACTCAAACATAATTGGTACAAAGGCTGGCATATTTTCCAGATAAGAAAAACTTGGTTTTCCTCCAATATTCTGGGGCCAATCCTCAATCATAATGAAATTCATCATTGCAATAGAAATAGCAAATCCGATACATCCATAAATAAATGCCATAATCGCTATACGAGTGTCTTGAAGTCCCAAGGCTTTATCAAGACCATGAACTGGAAAAGGTGTATATACTTCATCAATTTCATGTTTCTGTGAACGGATCATTTTGACAGCACTTAAAAGCGTATCGTCATCATCGTATAAGGCGTGGATTAGTTTATTGCTACTCATTTATTATCGTCTCTTAATTTTTTATATTTCTCGCCAGAAGCTTTTAATATTGTTTTTACCTCTGCCTGAGCAATTACAGGGAATGTACGAGCATATAATAGGAATAGTACAAAGAAAAATCCTATAGTCCCAATAAAAATTCCAATATCCACAAATGTAGGGGAAAACATTGTCCAAGAGGAAGGAAGGTAATCTCGGTGAAGAGATGTTACTATAATAACAAAACGTTCAAACCACATCCCAATATTTACTACAATGGAAATAATAAATGAGAACACTATACTTGTTCTCAATTTTTTAAACCACATAAATTGAGGAGAAAACACATTACATGTCATCATCGACCAATAAGCCCACCAATAGGGACCTGTAGCACGGTTAAGAAATGCATATTGTTCATACTCTACCCCCGAATACCATGCTATAAAGAGCTCCGTAATGTAAGCAACTCCAACAATAGATCCCGTAATCATTATCACAATATTCATAAGCTCAATGTGTTGAACAGTAATATAATTTTCTAAATTAGAAACCTTTCTCATTATTATTAACAATGTGTTTACCATCGCAAATCCAGAGAAAATTGCACCAGCAACAAAATAAGGTGGAAAGATAGTTGTGTGCCAACCAGGTATTACTGAAGTTGCAAAGTCAAAAGATACAATTGTATGAACTGATAACACAAGTGGTGTTGCCAAACCTGCTAGAACAAGTGATACTTCTTCAAATCGCTGCCAATCTTTTGCACGACCAGTCCAACCAAAGCTCAGTAGACTATAGATTTTCTTTTGGAAAGGCATTACAGCCCGATCACGAATCATAGCAAAATCAGGAAGCAAACCTGTCCACCAAAAAACTAAGGACACAGTGAGGTAAGTCGAAATTGCAAAAACATCCCAAAGTAGAGGGGAATTAAAATTAACCCAAAGAGATCCAAATCCATTAGGAATTGGTAAAGTCCAGTATGCAAGCCAGGGACGCCCCATGTGAATAATTGGGAATAAACCAGCCTGAATTACTGAAAATATTGTCATTGCTTCTGCAGAACGATTAATGGCCATACGCCACTTCTGTCTAAATAGAAGTAAAACAGCTGAAATTAAGGTTCCAGCGTGACCGATTCCTACCCACCAAACGAAGTTTGTAATATCCCAAGCCCAACCAACAGTTTTATTGAGACCCCAAACTCCAATACCGGTCGATATAGTATAAATGATACAACCCACACCCCACAAAAATGCAGTTAAAGCAATTCCAAAAACAATCCACCACTGCAAATTAGCAACTCCTTCAACAGGTGCTGCAACGTCTACAGTTACATCGTGATATGATTTATCACCTGTAACAAGTGGTTTTCTAATTGGTGCTTCGTAATGCATTGCCATATCTTTTTTCTAAAATTTTTTATACATCATCAGTATTTCTAACTTTTACTTGATACATCACATTAGGCTTCGTTCCAACATGTTCCAACAGATGATACATACGGTCATCTTTGTGTAATTCAGCAACTTTACTTTCTTTATCATTTAAATCCCCAAATACCATTGCACCAGTATCACAAGCGTTTGAGCAAGCACAATTCCAGTCGCTATCCTTAATTTCCCTTCCTTCGAGTTTAGCATCAAGAATTGTTTTCTGTGTCATTTGAATACACATTGAACATTTTTCCATAACTCCTCTTGAACGAACTACAACATCTGGATTTAGGACCATTCGGCCTAAATCGTTATTCATATGATAATCGAACTCATCATTTTTATTGTATAAAAACCAATTGAAACGACGTACTTTATAAGGACAGTTATTTGCACAGTATCGTGTTCCTATACAACGGTTATATGCCATGTGATTCTGACCTTGTCTTCCATGAGATGTAGCAGCAACAGGACAAACAGTTTCACATGGTGCATGGTTACAATGTTGACACATTACTGGTTGGAAAGCTACTTGAGGGTTTTCAGCAGCCTGTTCCATTTTGCCAAATGTACTCAATGAGTCTCCTATACCAGATATATTTTCTTTAGTTTGATTATCCCCTTCAAAAGTTTCATCGGAAGAATAGTAACGGTCAATTCTAAGCCAATGCATATCTCTTGACTTTCGAACTTCTCTTTTACCCACTACTGGAACATTGTTTTCTGCATGACAAGCTATTACACAAGCACCACAGCCTGTACAAGAATTTAAGTCTATGGAAAGATTAAAATGATGACCTACAGAACGATCAAATTCCTGCCACATATCGACCTCAGGAGAGGTGACTTCAAACTCAATATGGTCTTTTGAGACTTGTGGTACCGGGTTCCAATACTTCTTATCTTTTGTGTTAAAAATCTCAAGTGAAGTTTCCTTTACAATATCTCCGCGACCCATTAATGTATTATGCAATTGAACACAGGCAAACTCGTGCTCCTCTTCAAGAGCAGAAATTTGAATAGATTGTACTCTTTTAAAATTTTCATACAGCTCAAATGCATTGATTCCAGTTTGCATTTCTTCTTTAAGACCAATACGTTTCCCATATCCAAATGAGAGTCCAACTGTTCCTTTAGCTTGACCAGGTTGGACTATAACAGGAGCTTTTAAACTTCTACCATTTGCCGTTATCTTAGCATAACTTCCATTTAATGCTCCATTAGCTGTGTTAGTATTTTTCAACCCTGCTGAATTGGCGTCGGCCAAAGAAATAGTAAGATAGTTATCCCAACTAACCCTTGTTATAGGGTCCGGAAATTCTTGAAGCCATGGATTGTTGGCTTCCTGACCATCTCCCATTCCTGTTTTTGTGTATAAAATTAAACTCATTTCTGGGGATGAGGCTTCGTGCAGCGGACTAACATTTATGTTATTAAAATCAGGAGTAGTAAAATTCAAAGAAGTTCCTGAAGAAAAATAACCGTCGTGTAAAACCTTGTTCCAAGAAAGACCATTCAAAATAGTTGAATTCCAGTTTGCTTTTATAGCATCATAATATTTTAATTTTTCCCCAGATAATCTTAATAATACATCTTGAAATTGACGTGTGTCAAACAAGGGGCGAATTGTTGGCTGTGCTAAGGCGAAATGACCAGATTTCATTTCGTAATCTCCCCAAGATTCTAGATAGTGAGGTGTAGCAGCAACAAACTGAGAATTGGCTGCGGTCTCATTCATTTTAGAGGTAAATGCTAATGAGAATTCTAAATTTTTAATTGCTTCTCCGAGATCTTTACCATTTGATGTTGTAAAGACTGGATTTACACCTAAAGTTATTAACCCTTTTATTTTTCCGCTTATGATTCCATCAATTGCAGAATTGACTTTATCAATATTTCCTTGACGAGTAAGTTTAGGTTGTTTTGGCTGAAAAGCTTCACTATTTAGTAAAGTATTGATAGCTAACACCGTTTCTTGTGCAACTTCGTCATCAATTCCTGTTACAACTAACCCTTTGGTTCCAGCAATTTTCAAACGCTGGGCTGCTTTTTCCGTTAGTTGTTTTAAGTTGTTGGATAAATTAGATTTGGAAGAAACATCATTTAAGATGTCAAAAAGATATGCCAATATTTTCTTTTGATCTGCTGGAGTACAAGGAACACGTTGATCTGCGTTAGCTCCAGTTAAAGACATATTAGATTCAATTTGCATATGCCAAGACATATTAGCCTTTCCATTGTTCTTGGTTGGTGTCTTAGCAATAGCATATCCTTGTTCATACCCACCCCCTTGCCAATCTCCTAAAAAATCAGCATCAATACCTACAACAGTTTTCGCTTTAGAAAAATCATAATCTGCTAATGCTCTCTTGCCGTAATGCTTCTGATATGCATTTAAGGCTGCATTTGATGAAATTGCATCGTAAGTTACATGTTTAATATTTGGGAATATTTTTATAAAGTCATTAATAATTTTTTCTGTAGTTGGACTTGCTAAAGTCGGGGTCAATAAAACTACTTCTTTATTAGTTGATTTTAAAGCTTTTAATATGCTCTTAGTTTGAAGGTAAAGATTGTCCCAAGAAATATCCTTACCATTAGCAGAAGGTCCTTTAAGACGAAGGTTATCATAAAGTGAAAGAATAGATGCGTGAACTCTTGCATTGGCACAGCCTAAAGTTGGAGCATCCGAATTACTTTCAACTTTTATGGGACGCCCTTCTCTGGTTTTAATTAAAATACTAGCAAAATCATGGCCATTTGCAATAGTTGTAGCATAATAATTGGCAACTCCAGGACGAATTTGCTCTGGTTGGACTACATAAGGAACAGATTTAATAACTGGTCCTTCACATGCAGCTATTGTTGCAGCTGCCGTACTAAATCCAACATACTTGAGAAAGTCTCTTCTGGATGCACTACCCTCTTCAAGTAATCTCTCGTCTGTTGAGAAATCTTCTGGGAGCTTTGAAACAAACTCGTTTTGCTCTAACTTTTTCAAATTCTCGTCTTCTGAATTGAGTTGATTTATATTTTTCCAATATGTCTTATTTGACGCCATATAATTTTTACTCAAATTTTAATAGTGACATTTTCCACATTCAAGTCCTCCCATTTGGGCAACTGTCAATTTTTCTACTCCATATTTTTTAGAGAGCGCCTCATGAATTTTAGCATAATATTCATTGCTCTCTACTTTAACATTAGTTTCTCTGTGACAATTTATACACCATCCCATTGTCAATGGAGAATATTGATACATAATCTCCATCTCTTCAACTGCTCCGTGACATTTTTGACATGCTATCTCGCCAACCTCAACATGTTGTGCATGATTAAAATATACAAAATCCGGTAAATTATGAATTCGAATCCATTTCACAGGTTCAGTTTTTCCTGTATATTTTTGGTTTTCTTCATCCCATCCAACAGCTGCATAAAGCTTTTTAATTTCTTTGGTATAAAAATCTTTTGTATATCCGTTTTCCAAATCCTCTTCTCCATTATACTCAGCAATATTTTGATGACAGTTCATACAGACATTTAAAGAAGGGATTCCTGAGTGCTTTGAAACACGTGCCGAAGAATGACAATATTTACACTCAATTTGATTAGCCCCTGCATGTATTTTATGAGAATAATGAATTGGTTGAAGAGGCATATATCCTTGATCAACACCTACTTGCATAAAGTAACCATAAACAAAATATGCGCTACTAAATAATAGAAGAACAACCGAGATCATAACTAAAAACTGGTTTTGAACAAAAGCTAGCCAAATTGGTGTGCGTTTTGGTTTAGGATCTGGTTTTATTTCTACTCCACTGAGTTTTGCAATTCTCATTAAAGTGCGCTGCACTAAGAAAAGCATTGTTACGAGTATTAAAAATACTAAAGTGAGTGCAATTAGAATCAAAGTATTGCTAACACTAACCTCAGACTCTTGGGATGAAGCAGTGGTAGGAACATTGGCAACGGCAACGGGAGCTGGAGGTACATAATCAGTGTAGGCTAAAATATTGTCAATATCTAAGTTAGATAATTGAGGAAAAGAAGTCATAACGGAACCGTTATATTCCTCGTAAATTGCTACTGCTTGGGCATCTCCAGACTTAACCATAGCAGTACTGTTTTTAATCCAAGTATATAGCCACTCTTTGTCGTACTTCGCTGAAACGCCTCTAAGCGCTGGTCCCACAGCTCTTTTGTTTAGCTTGTGGCAAGCGGCGCAATTGGCATTAAAAAGTTTTTTCCCTGCTTGAACAGCAGCGCTATTATCCGCAGATGCCATTTCTTGCGCTGAAATTTTCTGCACAAAAAAGATGCTAATCAATACAACAAAACGTAAAAGGAATAATCTCAATCTTTTGATGGATGTAATATTTTTTATTGAGTCTGTGATTTTATCCACAATTTATTTCTAAAATACCAAACAAAAATACAGCATAGAACCCTATTTAACTAGGCTATAGAATTAAGATTTTATTAATTTATAATTGTTCTAAATAAGAGTTAAGATTTGTTAAATTTTACTACTATAAAAAGAATTTTTCGTTTTTTTGTTGAATGAAAAATTCCTTCTGTAAACCCTTAATTTTATTGGCTTTTTTAATTAGTTTCAATTTTATTTATTCTCAAGAAGAAAAATTAAACATTAAACAAGACCCTAGAATTGATAGTTTACTTAGAAAAAAAATCGAAAATGATAGAGAACGATTTAAAACTACATATTTTACACTTCAATTATATTATGGTGATTTAAATTCAGCAAAGGAAATTTTGGAACAATGTAAAGAGAGGTTTCCATATATTCCCATTGAATTAAGCTTTGAAACTCCTAACTATAAGGTACAGGCAGGAAAGTTTATAGAAAAATTAAATGGATTAAAAACATTAGACACTATGAAGATTTTTTTTCCATCGGCATTTTTGCTTTCTAGAAAAAATTAAAGAGACTTTTTAATTGCAATTTCTTGGAAACATTCCAAAATATCACCTATTTTAATATCGTTGTAATTATTAATTTGTAAACCACAATCATACCCTTTGGCAACTTCTTTGACGTCGTCTTTGAATCGTTTTAGTGATATTAAATCCCCAGTAAAAATAACAACTCCTTCACGAATTATTCTAATATTAGAATTTCTAAAAATTTTTCCAGATGTAACCATACAACCTGCAATTGTTCCGACTTTAGATATTTTAAAAGTTTCTCTAATTTCGACGTTACCGGTGATTTCCTCTCTCATCTCAGGAGAAAGCATCCCTTCCATTGCGTCTTTTACATCATTTATAGCATCATATATAATAGAATAAGATCTAATATCAATTTCCTCTTTCTCAGCGATTTCACGTGCATTACCCATTGGACGAACATTAAACCCAATTACGATTGCATCGGATGCAGAAGCTAATAAAACGTCAGACTCTGTTATGGCGCCAACACCTTTATGAATAATATTTATTTCAATTTCGTCAGTAGAAAGTTTTTGAAGCGAATCAGTCAGTGCTTCGACAGATCCGTCAACATCTCCCTTGAGGATAATATTGAGTTCTTTGAACTCTCCCAGTGCAATCCGCCTTCCAATTTCATCTAATGTAATATGCCTTTGAGTTCGAACACTTTGTTCACGAACTAATTGAGTTCTTTTAGCAGCAATCTGTTTTGCTTCTCTTTCATCTTCAAGAACTAAAAAAGTATCTCCAGCCTGCGGAGCACCATCCAATCCTAAGATAGAAACAGGTGTTGCTGGAGGAGCTGAATCAAGATTTACTCCCCTTTCATTAAATATTGCTTTCACTTTGCCACTTTGCTTTCCAGCAAGCAGATAGTCTCCCATGTTTAGAGTTCCATTTTGAATTAATATTGTTGAAACATATCCCCTCCCTTTATCCAAGAAAGCTTCTACTACAGTTCCCTTTGCTTTTCTGTTAGGGTTAGCTTTTAACTCAAGTAATTCGGCCTCAAGTAGTACTTTTTCTAAAAGCTCATTAACTCCAGTTCCATTAAGTGCAGAAATATCTTGTGATTGAATTTTCCCTCCCCAATCTTCTACCATCAAATTCATACCTGCTAAAGCTTCTTTTATTTTGTCAGGATTGGCATTTTCTTTATCTATTTTGTTTATTGCGAAAACAATTGGTACGCCAGCTGCTTGAGCATGACTAATAGCTTCTTTAGTTTGTGGCATAATATCGTCATCAGCAGCCACAACAATTATAGCAATGTCCGTAACCTGAGCTCCTCTAGCACGCATGGCTGTAAATGCTTCGTGTCCAGGAGTATCTAAAAATGTAATTTTTTCTCCATTTTCAAGAGTTACACCGTATGCTCCAATATGTTGAGTAATTCCTCCAGATTCTCCAGCAATAACATTTTCTTTTCGAATGTTATCAAGTAAAGATGTTTTACCATGATCCACATGACCCATAACTGTTACAATTGGTCCCCTAGGAAATAAATCTTCAATTTTGTCAGTCTCTTCCTCTATATTTTCCTCAAGCTCAGCTTTTTCAAAACTAACTTCATAATCAAATTCTTCTGCAACTATAGTTAAGGTCTCGGCATCGAGGCGTTGATTCATGGTAACCATAATCCCCAATGTCATACAAGCAGAAATTATCTCTGTCGAGGAAACATTCATCATTGTTGCCACTTCACCGACGGTTATAAATTCTGTAACTTTTAGAACTTTACTTTCAGCTTCAACTTGAGCCATCTCCTCTTCAGACTTCTGGCGGTGCTGAGACCTTTTATCTCTTCGGTATTTAGCTCCTTTTGATTTTGTAGTTTTACCCTGAAGCTTTTCAAGAGTCTCACGAATTTGCTTTTGGACTTCCTCTTCAGTAGGTTCCTCTTTTTTTATTGGGACAATACGATTCTTTGGTTTATTATTAGCTTTTACATTATTGCTGGGTGGTTTTATATCCTTGCTGATTCGCTTGCGCTTTCTTTTCCTAGCGTCTTCAACGGTTTTCTCTTTTTTATTGACCTCTTCTAAATTAATTGTCTGCCCTGTCTTTTTTGGACCTGATAATTTCTTATACTGAGTTGTTAAGGTTTCATTATCCTCTTCATTATTATCAACATCCATTTCGGATTTAGAATCATTTTTTAAAACTGTCGTTTCTGAAGTATATCCATTTGATTTATCCATTTTATCTGAAGATGACGAATAAATTTCATTTTTTTGCTTTTCAGTATTTTGTTCAATATTTTTAAGTTCAGGTTTATTCTCCTGAGTTACTTTTGGCTCCTTTTTTGGAGAATTTTTTAAGGCATCTAAGTCAATTTTCCCAAGGGCTTTTGGTTTTTCTAATGAAATCCGATTAGTTTTTAACTCTTCTCTTTTGGCAATTTTATCTAAACGTTCCTGTTCTTTCTTTTCTTGAATAATTCTAAGGGATTCTTTTTCTTTTCTTTTTTCCTCACCGACTTCATGGGAAGCTACTTTTTTTGATTTATCCTTTTCAAATTCATCTAAAAGTATATCATAAATCTGATTAGTTATCTTTGTGGTTGGACGTGCATCAATTTCAACACCCTTATCATTTAAAAACTCCACAGCACGCTCTAAGGAAATATTTAATTCTCTTAAAACCTTATTAAGTCTTATACTAGGTCTGTCAGCCATATATTAATTTCTATATAAAAATAATAATTATTTTCTCAGTCTATTCTTCAAATTCTTCATTTAGTATTCTTAAAACTTCATCTATGGTTTCTTCCTCGAGATCTGTCCTTTTAATTAAATCGCTCTTGTCAAGTTCTAAAATACTCTTCGCTGTATCAAGTCCAACTTTTTTAAATTCGCCTATTACCCATTCTTCAATTTCATCACTAAACTCTTTAAGTTCAATATCCTCTTCAACACCTTCTCGAAAAACGTCAATCTCATAGCCAGTCAACTTACCAGCCAATCGAATATTAGAACCTCCCTTACCAATCGCTTTAGAAACTTCCTCAGGATTTAAAATAACTTCAACGCGTTTAGTTTCTTCATCGATTTTGAGCGAGTTTACTTTAGCAGGGCTTAATGCTCTTGAAATGAAGAGTTGTAAATTGTTGGTGTAATTAATAACATCTATATTTTCATTCCCTAATTCACGAACTATCCCGTGAATTCTTGAACCTTTCATTCCAACACATGCCCCAACAGGATCAATACGATCATCATATGAATCTACTGCTACCTTGGCTTTCTCGCCAGGAATTCTGACTGCTTTTTTAATAGTGATTAAACCATCGAAAACTTCAGGAATTTCTTGTTCAAATAACTTTTCTAAAAAGATTGGTGAAGTTCTTGAGAGAATGATTCTAGGCTTATTACCACGTAACTCAACGCTTTCAATAATACCACGAACATTGTCACCTTTTCGGAAAAAATCACTTGGTATCTGACGATCTTTAGGTAAAATTAATTCATTTCCATCGTCATCTAAAAGAATGATTTCTCTACTTCTTATATGGTGTACTTCAGCAGTGTAAAGATCTCCTTCACGATCTTTAAATTTTTTGAAAATATTAGTGCTATCATGCTCAAATATTTTAGCAACCAAATTTTGACGAAGATATTGAACAGACCTTCTTCCAAGATCTACTAATTTTACCTCCTCCGAAACATCTTCTCCAACTTCAAAATCTGGTTCAATTTTTCTAGCTTCAGTTAAAGTGATTTCTTGATTTGGGTCCTCAACATTTCCGTCTTCTACTACTATTCTATTTCTCCAAATCTCAAGGTCTCCTTTGTCGGGATTAATAATTATATCAAAGTTTTCATCAGACCCAAATTTTCTTTTAAGTGTATTTTTGAAAACATCTTCTAAAATAACCATAAGAGTTACTCTATCAATTAATTTATCATCTTTAAATTCTGAGAAAGAATCAATTAAGGCAAAATTTTCCATGTTCAATTATAAATTTATATAACAACTTTCGCAGAAGCGATAGCATCATACGATAGAGTTTTTTGTTTTTTTACAGTTACTTTTCCTTTACCAATTTTTTTAGGTTCTCTTTGTTTCCATTCTATTGAGAAACCATTTTTACTTACAGCTGAAAGTATTCCCGAAAATTGAGTGCCTTCTGACATCTCAACCTCTAGTTTTCTTCCTATATTTTTATAATACTGCCGTTCATTCTGCAAAGTTGAACCTACACCTGCAGATGCAACCTCCAAGGAAAAATCTTCACTTTCACGATTTAATTGTTGTTCAATAGCTCTGCTTATATTGATACAATCTTTAAGTGAAATTCCTTTATCCCCATCCAAAATTACACGAATACTATTATCTATACCAACCGTCAATTTTATCAAGAATAAAGAGGGGTTTTTTTCTAATTCTACTCTCAATAAATTATCTACTTTCGATCTTAAATTCATTTCAAAAAAAAAAGGGGACTTTTTAGTCTCCTCCTGTGTTTAATTCAGAATGTTTGCAAATATAAAGGAAATTGCTCAATTATTAAAAACTAGCTATATAAATTTATTATTTATCGGCAATTATTTAATTTTTATTCCATAATAAATAAAGTCAAGAATAGATCTATATCTGTAGATTTCAATAAATCACTATCTTAACTAAAAGATTTTTTTGTGAAAAAAATTATATATGCCCTTTTACTTATTGCAATAACAACAATCATTGTGATGAATTACAAAACTGTGCCAGAATATATTCCTAATCGTGATTATATTGATCTTGAAAATGAAATTCTTGAAGCTTTCATTCTAGCAAAAGATAGTAGTACTATTCAATTACCCGAGGGTCATTTTCTATTTTCACAGTCTTTAAGTTTAGACGATAAAAAACATCTTACTATAAAGGGTAAGGGCATGGATAAAACAGTGCTGTCCTTTAAAGGTCAACAGCAAGGGGCAGAAGGAATTAAAATTACTAATTCTCAAAATATAATTTTGGAGGATTTTTCAATTGAAGATGCAGCAGGAGATAATCTTAAAATAAGTGATACTGACACTATTATTTTGAGGAGAATTCGAACTGCGTGGACTGGAGAAGTATCTACTAAAAACGGAGCTTATGGTATTTACCCTGTTTTAAGCACGCATATTTTAATTGAAGAATGTGAGGCAATTGGAGCTTCAGATGCAGGAATTTATGTTGGACAATCGCAAAATGTAATAATGCGAAATAACAAAGCTTTTTATAATGTTGCTGGCATTGAAAGTGAAAATAGTTCTCAAGTCGAGATATACAATAATGAAGCATTTAATAACACTAGTGGACTTCTTATATTTAATCTACCAGGACTAACTGTATATGGAGGCAATGTTAAGGCATACAATAATAATATTCATGATAATAATCTAAATAACTTTGGCGTAAAAGGTTCAATTGTCAGTGCTGTACCAAAGGGAACTGGTGTAATAATAATGGCTACTAAAGATGTAGATTTCTTTCAAAATAGCATAGCAAATCATAAAACTACCAATCTTGCTATTGTTAGTTATGAGATTTTTGCTGCAGATCAAGATATAGAAGCCTCTGGTTTATCTGATTCCTCAGAATCTCAAGGCATCAGAAATATTGACTCAGATTATAAAAAAGATCAAAATTATAATCCTTATCCTGGAAGGATATATATTCGTGACAATTCATTTGAAAATAAACATTATCTCCCTACTTTGTCTAATGATTTTGGTAAGTTGTGGTTATTTAAAAATGGAGGTTCTATACCAGATATAGCATATGATGGCATATTACCAAATGGGGCGCAACTTTCAGATCCTGATTTTAAAATATGTATTAGAGAAAATAATGAAGCTTCATTTGCATACCTTGATGCATCAAATGAATTTGATGGATTTTCGAATGACATAAACACTTTTAATTGCATTATTAAATAATAAGGAAATATGAGTATTACTAGGTTACTTTTTATTTTACCCTTATTCATTCTATCATATAGCTGTAATTCAAAACAACAAAACATTACTAAAGCAAAAAAAGTAATACTAGAATCACCATTGATTGTTCAAAATTCAAATGAAAATCTACTTCTATCACAATACGATTTTTTTTCTGGAAATTTATCTGACTTGAGGCCTAATGAAAATATTTTACCCTATACCCTAAATACTCCTTTGTTTTCAAATTATGCTTATAAAAAAAGATTTGTTTATCTACCCAACGGTACTCAAATGACCTATAGTCCAGATGAGGTTTTCTCATTTGAAAATGGAACCATATTAATTAAAAATTTTTATTATCCAGAAGATTTTAGAATTAAAAATGGACCAAAGAAAATTATTGAAACACGTTTACTTATTAAAGAAAAAGATGACTGGAAAGCATTAAATTATATTTGGAGAGATAATCAAAAAGATGCAGACCTGAACTACATCGGAAAAAAACTAAATATTTCTTGGACTCATACTGATGGAATTAAAAAATCCACAGTTTATAATGTCCCAAATAATAATCAATGTAAAAATTGTCATATAAACGGAAAAGAAATTAGTCCTATAGGTCCCACTGCAGCACAACTAAACCGAAAATATAATATGCTCTCAAATCAAATTAATCAACTTGAATTTTATGATAAAAAAGGGTTACTAAAAAACCTTCCTGATCACGACAATCTTCCAAAATTTGCTGTTTGGGATAATGAAAAAACTGGAAGTGTTGAGGATCGTGCTAAAGCTTATCTTGATATCAATTGTGCTCATTGTCACCAACCTCAAGGAAGTGCAAAAAACTCTGGTTTAGATCTAAGATTAATCCAGACAAATAAGAGAAAACAAGGTATCTTTAAACCTCCTATCGCTGCTGGAAAAGGTTCTGGTGATTTACAGTATAGTATTGTCCCAGGTAGTCCTGAAGAGTCAATCATAATTTATCGTATGAGAAGTACTGATCCTGGAGTGATGATGCCTGAAATAGGTAGATCTATTGTGCATCAAGAAGGTATAGACTTAATTTCAGAGTATATCAAAAATTTAAAAGTTAACATCTCCTATTAGTTTATTCAAAAAGATCAATATTTTTTAAATTTATCTAATGAAAAGGTTTTAAAATTTTAATTGAAAATTTTAAAAA
>CABYBK010000019.1 GCA_902517245.1 uncultured Bacteroidota bacterium
GGAATGCAAATATTCGTTTTAAAGTAAATAGTAAAGTTTCTGGAAATTTTGTAATCCACTTATTATATGATGACGATTTATTAAGTGATTTACAAGTCCGTGAACTTTTGGGATTAGGATTAAATATTGACCTATAATTATTGTTTTCCGAATGCTTTTTTTATAAACCAATCATAATTATAAAAAGTAATAAAAACATTATACACGCTCCCTTGCCCACGAGGGTCAACTTCGACAACCACGGTTTTTTCGTGATCAACAAAACGAATACATGGCAAGTTCTTTTTGACTAAATCAGGATTAGACCAGTTTTCTTGAGCATAAACAGTTTTAAATTTTTTAGATTCAAAATAAGAACGACTTTTTTTCATGTAAGACCTAGCCTGATCAATGTTCAGGTTTTTTTTACTCCCTAAATTCATGCTTACAAGTTTATCATCTCTTCCGACCAGAGATTTTTTTCTGACTGCATATATGGTACCCTCTCCAAAAGAAAGATTTTTCAATATTTTAGAATCTTTATTTAAAATTAATTTTGCTTCCTCCATAGGCATCTGAAAAATAAATGATTTAAAAAGATTTTGTGCTAATAGCTTAGAATTAAAACTTAGACATAAAAAGAATATCAAAAGCAATAAAGGCCTCATTAAATTTTAGTATGGTTTAACACAAATATATAAAGTCTAAAATTATTTGCCGCATGAGGATAATTTGATTCATTTATTAGAATCATAATGGTTAACTTTATTTTAAACCTTGAAAGTAAATGAAAAAAAAATACGCTTTAATTACTGGTGCATCTTCAGGTATAGGCCTTGAAATTGCGAGAGTATTAGCCAGCAGAAATTACTCATTAGTTTTAGTTGCTAGGCAAGAAGAAAAATTAAAGGAAATCGCAAAAAGCTTAACCTTTGAATATGGTATAAAAGCTGATTATTTTTTAGGAGATTTGGAAAACCCTAATACTCCGAAGAATATTTATGATTATTGTCAAAGTAAAGAGTATCTAATTAGTTTACTGGTAAACAATGCGGGCTATGCTCTTCCAGATAGTTTTCATGAGACCTCAATGGAAGATGAAGAAAAGTTTTTACGTGTTTTAGGTATATCAGTGATAGCAATAACCAAATTATTTTTAAAAGATATGATTGAAGCAAAACAAGGAAAAATAATGATGATTTCTTCTGTTGCTGCTTTTGCCCCTCCTTCTTCCATTCAAACTCTTTATGGTCCAATAAAGACATTTATTAATAGATTTAGTGAGGGCTTAAACTTAGGTTACAACTCTTATGGAATTACCTCAACATCAGTTTGTCCAGGCTACACAATCACTAATTTTCATAGAGCAAGTGGTGTACAGGATGAGATGGATAGAGTACCATCTTTCATGAAAAAAGAAGCTTTTCGTATAGCGAAAGAAGGGGTATATGCGACCCTAAAAGGAGAAAAAATATGCATTCCAACAAGGACTTACAAAGTAATTGTATTTTTATTAAAATTACTACCTCATTCTTTGTTTCCACTATTTAGTGCTAGACTTGCACCAGGGCGATATGATAAAAAATAATTTATTTAATTCCACAAATGACAAGCGTTCCAGACCAATCCTTAAGTTTTCCAATCCGCCAAGCTTTTATAGAATGAAAACCAGCAGTATTAAAAAAACTAACCCATTTTTTTTCGCTAAAAAGTTTCATTTTAGAAATTCCACAACTATCTGGCCAACCATGAGAAATTTTATTTTCAAAATAAAAATCAATACCTAAAATAAGTCTTCCATTTTTCTTCAGCCACAAATCAAAAATTTGTTGAATCACTTTTTTCGGATTTTCTAAATAATAAAACACTTCCATTGAGTGAACTATATCAACTTTTTTATGTGGTAGCCATGACATTAAGTCAGCACAAACATAAGACCCAGAAGGATCTAACTTTTTTGCTTTATCAACCATTTTCTTTGAACCATCTACGCCCATTGCTTCTTTACATAAAAAATTTCTTTCAACTGATCTTACAACCCAACCATTACCACATCCTGCATCAATAAATGAGTAAGGGGTTTTCTTATCTAATACATATTCCAGCATTCCTTTAACAGATGATTTATGATTCTTTTCCATTCCAAAATCTTTGTCTAAATCTGCCCATTCATCAAAAATATCAATTGGATCTCGTTTCATATTTAAATTATTTAAACTAAAGCTAAAAAAAAGAAATTCCCCAGTAAGTTAAAGCTGCCCAAACTATATATCTAATTGCCTTTCCAGCTAACATCCATATACTAACCCTTAAAAAAGAGATTTTAAAAAAACCTAGGCCAACTGCAAAAAGATCACCAATAATGGGCATCCAACAAAAAAAGGCTAGAAAACTACCAAGGCGATCTATTTTTATTTTAACCTGTTCGACTTTTTCTCTTTTGACACCTATAAATCTCTCAAGTAATTTTAATTTTCCTAAATATCCTAATCCATAATTTGTTATGCCTCCTAACCAATTCCCTAATGTTGCAATAAAAAGTGAAGTATTTAATGGATAATTGTTTGCAAGTAAAACACTTAACACAAATTCAGAATTCATTGGTAAAATGGTAGCTGAAAGAAAACTAGCAATAAAAAGACCTAACAAACCTAGTTCAATGAATGATTCCATTTTAGCATAAATTTTTTTTAATAGATCATCAATAAAGATCAGACAAATATTATCCATTTGATTAATAAAAATGACACTTTTATTTTAATATTATTTCAACTAAAAGAATTAGAAATACTAATTTTTAATGCTAAAGGTTAGGGCAAAGAACAGACAAGCTTTCATCTGCTCGATAAAAATTAGTAGTGTAGCTTTCGGGATAGAAAGCGTTAGTCTCCTCATATTTACGAATGAGCTCTCCAGTTAGATCTATGTAATAAGTGAAAGTTCCTTTGTGATTAACTTTAGATCCTGTTACACTATACCCAAGTCGAAGCGTATCTTGACCATTTTCTAAAAGCGTGTATTTAAATTCGTTGCCATCAACAGTCTTAGGAGATTCACTAAACTCAAGACAAATCCCGTCCTCAACAAGAATTAGCCCAAAAGGATTGTTTTTAAATACTTTATAATTATTTCCTCTTGTCCAGACTTTGTTATCAATTTTATCCAAAATATTTTTACCATTTAAACCGTCTTTTGAGCAAGATATACAAACACAAAAAATAAAAACAAGTATTTTATTCATTTCAAACTATTTCGTTTTTAGTATGTCACTAAAAATTACAATTAAAGTGATAATCATTGTAATTATGACTACCACCGCAACGCCACCTGAAGACATAATCTTATTTTAAAATTTTCCAAATATACAAAAAGGATGTTGTGGCTGCTATTTGTTATATTTTTTTATCATTATAAATCTTTTAACCTGAGGCTATTTATCATTATGATATTATATTTAGGTAATAAATAAACTTATTTTGATAAAATTAAGAGAAGCTAAAATTGAAGACTTATCCCTTTTGTTAGAATTTGAAAGGTGTTTAATTGAATATGAAAAAAAATTTACTCCAAACCTAAAGAAAAGTTCATTTAGTTACTATAATTTACGGGCTTACATTGAAAACCCAGATATATCTGTTGTTGTTGCTGAACAAAAGGATGAAGTGATAGCTTCAGGATATGCACTTGTAAAAAAAAATAAGATTTATAAAAATCCGGAATTCTATGTTTTATTAGGATTTATGTATGTCATTCCTGAGCAAAGGGGAGCTGGAGTTAACAAGATGATTATAGACTATCTTTTAAATTGGGGGAAAAGTAGGGGCTACTCAGAATTTCAACTAGATGTGTATGCACCGAATGAAAGTGCAATAAGGGCATATAAAAAGGCAGGCTTTACTTTTGAAACGTTTACTATGAGAATTAATACAGCAGATTAATTTTTGCCTTATTAAATCGAATGCTTTACAGCTTTCAAAAAAATCGAACAAAAATGAAAAATAATAACGAAGTAAAATTTGAAATCTCCAAAAAAATGTTTGAACTGATTCAAAAGGCTAGAAAGTCTAGTGGTGCAACTGCTGGGTTTGGTCTAATTCCATCACAGGATCAATTCATTTTTGGGCTTATATATTATTGGATTAGAAAGAATGCTCCAGAGTTAAGAGATTTTGCTGAAAAAGTACCAGAGGTTATCGAACATAAATCTCTTAAAAAATCATAAGCAATTAAATAGCTTTTTTAAACACTTGGTTTGTATATTTTTATCCATCATTTAATGTGAAAATAAATATCTTAATTTAGTAATATGAAAAAACTTATATATATAAGTAAGTTCCTTTATATTTTATTTGTAACTCATAGCTGCTCTCCTATAAAAGGAGATTATTTAAAACCAAATATCATTATTATACAACCAATCGTTATTCAATCAGATATCGGTGATGAGCCTGCTAAAATGAATTTATCAGAAGAATTAGTCAATAAGGCATATTCAAAAGCTAATATTGATTTTCATTATTTGGAGCCCTTATATTATGACAATACAAAAGCCAGAGATGGGGAAATTAATTTGGATAGTATAGTTAAACTTTCAAAGAGAGATAATATTTTAAAAGGCCAAAATGACATTATAAATATGTTTTTTGTAAATGCAATAGATGGGCATCAAGGTCCTACTGGAAGAGGAATGATGAATGGGAATATTGTTTTTATTGCTTTAGGAGATGAAAATAATACCAATGCCGAAAAGCAAAGAAGTATGGAGGCCTTTGTGATTGCCCATGAAGTTGGACATAATTTGGGACTTAAACACGTTGTTGATGATGATAATATAATTGACTCACTACCCAATATTCAAGGTGATGGAGAATTTAAAGAAAGAATAGATCCAAAGAATAGCCTTAATTCATATCAGATAAATGAAATATTTAAAAGCCCTCTTGTTCATTCTAGAATAGACTTTCTTGATAAGGAACAGGCAAGTATCGCAATTTTAGATGAATCTTTTGAACCTTACTTTTCAAAATTAGAGCGTAAAGAAATTTCAACATTTGTTCAAGAAAAAGCCCCGAGGAATATTGATTCTGCTAGAACGTTTGCAAGAATGAAATTCTCTTCTGCGGTAATGGAATTTAGTTCTAGAGAAAAACATATTTTATCTTTTGTAGTTAAAAAAACAAATAGATGGTTATTAGAAAATGAAATAAATTTAATGGCATACCAACCCTGGAGATTTATTAAAATTCAAAATTGGCTCTGTGGTGGCTTCGCACACACTCGTGGGACATACATTATTCTAAGCCAGTCCTATTTAGACAGACTTTCGGCTGACTGGAGTGAGAATATGAGCGATAAAAGTGAATTAAAACTGGTAACTTCTTTGGGCGGATTATTAGTCCACGAACAAATGCACTCATTGCAAAGAACATTTAAATCAAGATTTGATAAATTATATTCTGAAAATTGGAATTTCATTAAACAACAAATTAAGGATGATCAGGAAATTATTAAAGACCAAGTTTCAAATCCTGATGCTCCAATTGCAGAGTGGCTAATACCGGATCCTGAAATTAAGGATAAATTTTATTGGATAAGAACATTAATAACTAAGAATACAGAAATACCAGAGATGGGTAAAGATTTTGTTGATATTGCATTTGAGATAACTAAAAAAAATGAGAGATATTTTTTATCAAAATCGAATAATTCTGTAAACTCAAAACCACTATCAGAACTTGATTTTTATATCAATTCATTCTCAGTAGAGAGGGGTCTTGACCATCCAAATGAAATATCAGCATATATGTTTTCAGACTTTTTTAAAAAGAATTATAGTTTAAAATCGCATTATGTTGAAAAAGCAACGCAAAAAGATAATAATTATGTATTATTTCTCAACTGGATTAAACAAGAAATGAAATAAGGTTATAATATTTTCAAAAGAGGTGGACTAGAGCAGAAGGTTTCAACACTTCATTAATCAAAATCATTCCCCTCAGTCCACCAAGGATTGAATCTAGCATAAATATACATTGCAAATTATCTGCTAGGTCTTTAGTCAATATTGTATTTACATATATCTTTATAATTAAAAACTATACATTTGATTTTTCACCCTATACAAACTGAAATGAAACATATATTTTTTCTAAATCTATTTTTATTAGTAAGCTTAAATTCTTGTAAGGATAATACAAAATTAGAAACTCCAAATATAATTATTGTATATGCTGATGATTTGGGTTATGGTGACGTGAGCTCATATAATCAAGGAACATTAAATACACCAAATATTGACAAGATTGCGAATCAAGGCACCAGATTTACGAGTGGCTATTCAAGCTCAGCCACGTGTTCACCTAGCAGATATGCTCTTTTAACGGGCACTTACCCTTGGCGAAACAAGCGAGCAAAAATTTTAACAGGAGCAAATCTGATAATTGATACTACTGAAATGACATTGCCTAAGATGCTAAGAAACAGTGGCTATAAAACTGGAATAATTGGCAAGTGGCATTTGGGCCTTGGAGATAAAAAAATTAATTATAATAAAAAAATAAGCCCTGGTCCAAACGAGGTTGGCTTTGATTACAGTTTTATAATGCCAGACACTCAAGACAGAGTTCCAACAGTTTATATCGAAAATGGGAATGTGATAAATTTAGATTTACATGATCCAATATCAGTTAGTTTTAAGAAGAACTTCGAAGGACTCCCTACAGGAAAAGAAAATCCTGAACTTCTAACCATGATGTGGGATCATGGACATAATGGCTCAATAATAAATGGCATTCCAAGAATTGGATTTATGAAAGGAGGAGAAAAAGCTAAATGGGTGGACATAGATATGGCAGATGAATTTTTAAAACAAGCAAAAAAATATATTAATACTGTTAAAGAGAGCCCATTCTTTTTATTTTACACTTTACAACAGCCGCATGTTCCTAGAACTCCACATCCAAGATTTGAGGGGTTATCTTCAATGGGACCTAGGGGAGATGCTATTATTGAGGCAGATTGGTGTATAGGTGAATTATACTCTCATCTTGAAAAAAACGATTTGTTGGAAAATTCAATAATAATTTTAACAAGTGATAATGGACCTGTTCTTAATGATGGATATAATGATTATGCAGTAGAAAAATTAGGAGATCATACTCCTTCTGGAAATTTTAGAGGTGGAAAATATAGTCTTTTTGAAGCTGGGACAAGAGTCCCATTTATAACTTATTGGAAAGGTAAAATTAAAACTCAAGTATCAGATGAAATAGTTTCTCAAATTGATTTTTTGAATTCAATTGCATCATTAATTGGATCAAAAACACGATCAAAAGATGGCAAAGAATTAGATAATTTATTATTTAAAAATTCAGGAACTGGCAGAAAAGATTTGATATTAGAGGCTCAAACCAAAACAGCTTTAAGAAGTCAAAATTGGATTTTAATCCCACCTTATGAAGGGCCTAAAACAAACCCTAATACAAATATAGAATCTGGGAGATCAAAAAATTATCAGCTTTACAATTTGAATTTTGATATCTCACAACAAAATAATTTAGCAAACAGTAATTCAGAAAAATTGAAGGAAATGATTGATAGATATCAGGATATAATTGGAAAATAATAACTGAATTAAAAGTAATGAATTATTTAATTTTTTATTAAATCTTAATCCCACGATATATCCTTACAATATGAAATCAGTATCAAAAGTTAGTTTGATTTTTATTTTTATGATGACATTTCTAAAAGTTTCGTCTCAGAAAACATCCAATCAGTTTGAGGCTATTCGTTTTAAAAATGAACTTGGATTTCAAAAGCCCTATCGAGTATTAAAAACAACTTTTAAAAGTTTAGAAGGATTTCAATCTTATTATCCTGGAACAAAAATAACTTTAGAAAAGATATTACGATACCATCTTTATACTGCAATTCACATAAATGAAAAAGAAAACAAGTTGTTTTCAATGGACTTAACTGAATTTGAATTAAAAGAAACTACCTCAGAGGAAGAAATCACAAAAGAAGCGGTTAGACTGATTGGCGATATGTATTTTGGATCAAATGAGCTTAAATCAATCCAAATTGATAATTAATTGACTAATAAGTATGGTTTATATCATTTCTAAAATTACATTCATTTAGTATTATTTTTCTAATTAGTTTATATTTAAGATTCATTTAAATCTTCTTATGATGAAAATCTTTCAAATATTCTTCTTTGCAGCACTCACATTTCTTAGTTCCAACAAATTATTTTCCCAAAACTTAAGTAAAGAAATAATTAAAAAAATGAAGTTTAGGCACGTTGGTCCAGTCGGAAACAGAGTGACCACAGTTGCCGGAATTCCAAATGATCCATTGACTTACTATACTGGTGCTGCCTCAGGAGGTGTTTGGAAAACCATCGATGGCGGATTGAATTGGAAGCCAATTTTTGATGATCATGAAGTGCATTCTATTGGTGCGATTTCTGTTGCACCGTCAGATCCAATGACCATATATGTAGGAACAGGGGAAAGCTCAATTAGATCGAACGTCTCAATAGGTAACGGCGTTTATAAATCAGAAGATGGAGGAGATACTTGGAAACATTTAGGATTAAAAAATACTGGAAGAATTAGTAGAATTATTATCCATCCTAAAAACCGAGATTTAATTTATGTTGGAGCTCTTGGGCATGCATATGCTCCCCAAAAAGAAAGAGGAGTATTTATGAGTAAAAATGGTGGGGAAACCTGGAAACATGTGCTTTATATTGATGATAATACAGGTATTTCGGATATAGTTATGGACCCTGATAATTCCAGAATTTTATTTGCTGGAGGCTGGCAAATAGATCTTAAAACCTGGAGAAGAATAAGTGGAGGACCAGGAGGAGGAATATTTCAATCTACAGACGGAGGTAATAGTTGGACTAAATTAAAAGGAAACGGTTTACCTAAAAAAGATGTTGGTAAAATTGCCCTTGCTATGACACCTGCTAAACCAGATCGACTATATGCTCTTATTGAAACAGGTGATGGAGTTCCTTTAAATGGGGAAGAAACAGAATCGGGAGAATTGTGGAGATCAGATGATAATGGAAAAACATTTAAACTAATTAACTCTAACAGAAATCTTGGAGGAAGACAAGCCTATTATACTAGGACGGCTGCCTCCCCGGACAACCCAAATGAAATATACTTTATGACAAGTGATTTTTTCTCAAGTATTGATGGTGGAATTTCAGCAAAAAAAGCAATAAAGAGTGATGGTGATGAAAATAAAAACGGCAGTTCCCAATTATCCTCTCCAAATTGGGATCATCACGAAATGTGGATAGATCCATTTGATGGGAATAGGATGGCAGTAGCTGGTGATGGGGGAATATCTATTTCACAAAACAGAGGGAAATCATGGCTTAAAACATTTTTACCTGTGGCTCAACTTTATCATGTGACAACAGACAATAATATTCCTTATAATATATTAACTAATAGACAAGATGGACCTTCAATGAAGGGGCCAAGCAGGTCTAGAACAGAGAATTGGTGGCATTCGGGAATGATACAATCAGGAATGTGGAGGGAAATTGGAGGAGGAGAAAGTGGTTTTGCAACACCAGACCCAGTAAATCCTGATATTGTTTGGTCAAGCGCATCAGGATCAGGATCTCTAGGGGGTATTGTGACAAGATATAATGAAAAAACTAAGCAATACAGACAGCTTGAAGTTTGGCCTGAGTATGCTGCTGGAAGTTACGCCTCTTTGCTTAAATACAGATTCCAGTGGACTTTCCCATTATTAATATCACCACATGATAACAAAACAATTTATGTTACTAGTCAGCATGTTCACAAAACAACAAATGACGGCCAATCATGGGAAATAATTAGTCCTGATCTAACCTTAAACGATAAAAAAATGCAAGGTTTTTCCGGAGGATTGACAGGAGACAATATTGCTGTTGAATATGCTAATGTAATTTATGCATTTGATGAATCACCCTTAAAAAAAGGAGTCTTTTGGGCTGGAACCAATGATGGTTTAGTTCATATTAGTCAGGATAATGGAAAGACATGGGAAAATGTAACAAAAAATATTCCAAAACTCCCAAAGATGGGTGTTGTTAGAAATATTGAGGCCTCTAAATGGAACCCTGGAAAAGCATACTTAACAATTGAATTCCATCAAATCGGAGATTTTAAGCCATATGTTTATAAGACAGAAAATTTTGGGAAATCATGGAAAAAAATAACTAATGGAATTAAATCTGGTAATTTAAGTTATACTAGAAACATTAAAGAAGACCCTGTAAAGCAGGGATTATTATATCTGGGCACAGAAAACGCATTATATATTTCGTATGATGATGGTGAAAATTGGCAGAGTTTAATGTCAAATCTTCCTCCTTCTCCAATGTATTGGATTGATATTCAAGAACATTTTAATGACCTTGTGGTTGGAACATATGGTCGAGGGATTTGGATTTTAGACGACTTATCACCATTACAACAATTAAACGAAAATATAGAAAAAAAAGAATCTCATCTTTTTGATATCAAACCGTCTTACAGGTTCCAGAATGTTACAAGTAGTCTTCAGGTGTTACGAGAGGCATCTACTGGGGATAGTCCACCCAAAGGAGCATCTATTAATTATTGGTTAAAAAACGGTGAAGATCAAATAGAAATAATTATTACCAACAAAGAAAACGACACAATTAAAACGATTAAAGATAAAGGGACTAAAGGTTTTAATAGAGTTTGGTGGGATTTTACCTCTGATAAGACTAATGATATTATTTTTAGAACTAAACCTCTCTATGCAGATTGGTTTTCTCTTGATGAAAATAGAGAAAGAAAAGGTGAAGGAAGTTTTTCGATATTGTCAACTCCAGGAATATATAATGTAACTTTAAAAACAGCTGAAAGCTCTACTACTAAATCTTTAAAAGTTATAAAAGATCCAAATTCGGAAGGGACTGTGGAAGACATATTACTCCAAAATGAGTTAGTATCAAAAATTTATGATGATTTAAATCTTGCTATTAACCATATAAATTCTATTGAAACTATAAGAAGACAGCTTCTTGATTTAATTGCCACTCTAAAAAAATCAAAGCAAAATAAAGAATTGATGACAATGGTTGAAAAATTAGAGTTAGAGTTTTTAGAAATTGAAAAGCAGCTTATTCAATTAAAAATTACTGGAACGGGCCAAGACGGAGTTAGATTTCCAAAAATGATCACAGAAAAACTTTTTTATTTAGCAAATAATATTCAAATTTCTGACTTTAAACCTGCAGATTCATACATAGAAGTATATAAAATCTTAAAAAATAGGCTAAATAAAATCAGTGAAAAATTAAATAAGCTAAAAGAAGGTAGATTAGAGGAGTCTTTAAAAATTTTAAAAGATGAAGGAGTTGAGATAATAGTTACAGAATAATTTTTTTAATTTATCAAGGATTATTTTTTCAAAATATTTTTCGAAAAATATTCTTTAGGAATATTGGAGTCAAAAGAAATGTCAAGTATTACAAAATCAGTACCCTTTCCATCCTTAAGCATATCTTTATAATTAATCTTCATTGGGTACCATCTGGTATCAATTTTTTTTATGTCTGTAAAAGTTGTTGTTTTTAGTAAAGTCCCACTTTTTGCATATAAGTTTTCTTTTAGTGGAACATATTTATTTTTATCAATCCATAAGGTCCTTTTATGGTAAGCTAAACCTTCCACTTTTGATACAAGCTCCATTATCCAAACCGGGGAATTATTGAAGTTATCCTCTTGAACTATTTTAGCAGTATATATCTCCGATAATTTTCTTTCTTCCATCATATCCTCATAAGAAAGATCGGAACCCATAACAGATTGTCTAAGAAGGTGACCTGAAAGCTGAATAGTTCTATCTGTTGTGGGAGAATAGATCCATAGTCGATCATCAAGTTTTAGCATTTTTGTTCCTTTTTCTCTTTCGGGAGATAAATATTCAGTAAAATTATTTTCTTTCCCCATGGAATAACCTTTTGATCTGATTACTCTTTTTTTTCTTTTTCCATAAACGATCATTTCAGAAGTAACAATTTGAGTTTTAGAGAACATATTTTCATCAATTTTTTCAATGATATTTAATGCTTTTTGATCAATTTGTTGTGATGACAATAAAAAAGGGAATTGAATCGAAATTAATAGAATGATGAGTTGTTTTTGCATGATTTTATTTTATACTTCTAATTCTTTAAATAGACGAGCGGTTTCTCTTTTATAAATTCCTCTTCCAGCCAGGGCAGTTCCAAAAAGCATTGAAAATAATCCTGGTATAAAACCAATAAAAAAGAGATTTGGGGTTATGTAAGCCCTCATTACGGAGGGCATTATTATTGTTGAATTGGCGGTATCATCAGAGATGTCAATTCCTACTTCTTGAAGGTAATAACAAAAAATAAGACCTAAGATTGTTCCAACTGTAGAGCCAATTGATCCAATAACGGAAGCCTCTATTAACAGCAGTTTAAATACATTGTTTTTAGATTCTCCTAAAGCTAAGCGGATCCCAAATTCATTGTAACGCCGAAGACCACCAATGAGTCCTGTATTCCATAAGACAAGTGACATAGCTAGAATAAATATGAAAATAAAAATCCCAGAAAAAGCATCTCCCATATCTAGGCTCTCTCTCAAACCATTTTGATCTTTAAGTGTTACCATCACAGGAGCATATTCATCTTCACTTTCTTGGAATTTTGCATTAAAATTTTCTGAAACAACCAGAGCTTTTTGGTCATCGTATTTATTGTCTTTAAAATATCCTAAAAGTTCTCCAGTTCCATTTTCCATATCAAGCATATTTTGAGCATCAATGATATCGATGATAAAAGTACCTTTATCCATTAGTGGTGATCCAAATTTCACGGTGCCTGTCATTTCAAAACTTTGAAAAACCATACTACCTTCCATTGTAGTTCCGAAAAATGTAATTTTTTCACCAGGTAAAATATTTAATTTGGCAGCATAATCATCACTTAAAACAACCTCTCCACTTCTTTCAGGTAACCTACCTTTTTTCAGTGATTTGTTTAATTGAAGTCTTTGTAATTCTCCAGATTCTTTATTTTGAAGAGACATTGCTAATCCCATCCCAGGGCCTTGTGATTTAGTGTTACCTAAAGCATCAGGAACATCCATTATTCCGCCAAATTTAATTCTCGGCGTCCAAATTAAATCAGGATAATTATAATTTAAAGAATCGATTAATTCGTTTATTTCCAAAAGTGCTAGATCATTGGGAAGCTGTTCTTTGTTCTCTGAATAAGGTTTAGTCATGATCTTCACATGTCCGGTATCAAGTTTTGCATTTTGATTAATTACATCAGAAAAAATTCCGTTCAAAAAACCTGACATCATAACTGTTACCATAACTCCTACTGATATAACAGCAATAGGAATTAAACTTTTACTTTTATCTCTTAAAATTCCTTTTATTATGAATTTTATCATTGTTTTTTTCCTTTAAGTGCAAGAACTGGATTTAATTTTGCAATTTTCCTTGCAGGGAGATAGCTAACAATTGTAGCGCATATAATTACTGTTAGAATGGTAATTAACACCAATTTAATACCATAAACAGGGTATATTACATCAGCCAACGCAATTCCCATTTTTTGGTCTGCCGGTGGGATTGGAAAACCTGCTTTAGACATATAAATAAAAAAAGGGACTCCATAAATACTTCCTACGATTAGTGCTAAAATACTGTATACGCTTCCCTCTATTGTAAATAAACGTACCACACGCATACGAGTCATGCCTAATGCTATATAAGTTCCAATTTCTTTTTGTCTTCTAAAAATGGATAAAATTTGAGTATCGAAAATTGCTAAGAGTGCAATTGCTAATAAAAGTCCATAAACAATAGATTGACTTGTTTTTTTCTGGTTGATTAAATCTTTTAGACTTTTCAGTAGAGCAAACTGTGATTTGAAATTCCAAGCAGATAATTCAGGGTTTTTAAATTGATTATCGACAATAAAATAAGAAGCTTCATTATCTAGGTTTGTCATTTCCCAAAGTTTATCAATATCAATCCAGATTTTCCCATTATCGATATTAGGTACATTAGAATCGAAGACTTCAACAATTGATAGTGTATTAGCATCATAAGTTCCTTTGTTGTCTCTCCACCTAACTTGAACGCGATCCCCTTTATTAAGTTTAGCAGACTCAGCAAGTCTTTTGCCAATTATTACAGGGAATTCCTCTTTACTTTCTTTTAATATTTTAGTTGGTAATTTTAAGATAGTTTGTGCAGAACTAATCCCTTTTAAAACTATACTAATCATTCTTCCTTGTGGATAAATGGATGCCTGACGATCAAGAATTGGAGTTAATCCTACAGATTTTTCAGGTATTTGACCATGTCCATCCAAAATCGTATAAGGGTCTAGAGGATCAAAATTTTCATTAATGAGATGCCCATTTCCAAACTCCCACTCTATGCTATCCTTTTGCGCTTGTTGATCCCATCCATCCATTATTGAATTAAGAAAAATTATAATCACAAAAGAGAAGGATAGAACTAAAACATTCAAGAGCGTTCTTAGACGTGCTCCAAATAGATTTTTAAGTGCGAGATTTAATTCTAATTTCATGATTTATTTTTTTCATCTTTCTCAATTTTTCCATCTCTAAGATGAATAATTCTATCTAAATAACCCATCACTTTTTCATCATGTGTTGAAAAAAGAAAAGTTGTACCTAATTCTTGATTTAATTTCTTCATAGTCTTAAGTATTTCATGAGCATTCTCAGAATCTAAATTTGCGGTAGGTTCATCGGCAAGAACAATTTTCGGAGTTTTAACCATTGCTCTTGCGATAGCTACCCTTTGACTTTCACCTCCAGACAATTTATCAGGTCTTTTATGAGCGTGATCAGTAAGCCCTACCCAGCTTAATGCTCTCATAACAGCGTCTTTTCTTTCATTAGCTGAATTTTTTTGTAGTAAAAGCGCAAATTCAACATTTTCGAAAACGGTATATACAGGAAGTAAATTAAAGACTTGAAAGATAAAACCAATATTATAGTTTCTAAGTGATGCAGCATCTTTGTGACTAAGGGCTTTAATGTCTTTGTTTAAAACAAAAGCATCTCCTTGAGTGGGCTTATCTAGAGAGCCTATAATATTAAGTAAAGTAGTTTTACCAGAACCACTTGGCCCCACTATTCCTGCAAACTCTCCTTTATTTAATGATAAATTAATTTGTTTTAAGGCCATAAATTCTTTACCAGCTATCGGATAGCTTTTTGAAGCATTCTTAACTTGTATAATTGGTTCTTTTTTCATTTCTAGTGATTATAGACTAATAATAATTGAATTCCAGGACCTGCAAAGCTTCTGAAAATATCATTTTGTTGAATTCCTTCAATAGAATCAGGATTGTAATACAATATAATGTATCCAGATAAATTACTGAATTGATGTTGGTAATTTAACATTAATGTTTGTTTGTCATTATTCCATTGCTGATAAACAAAAGCACTAAGGGAGCTAAAGAAATTTAAAGGATAATTAAAACTAAATGCGCTAATACCTCTACTTATAGAATCATTTAGCTGATTATCTGAATATTTGGAAAAAAGATATTCTTTAGAAATAGTTAGACCTTTTCCAATTCCAAATGTAAAATCTATTCCAAGATTAAGCAGAAATTGATTTGTAAGTGGCCCTATATTATTAACCTTATGTATTAAAGCCGCTTCTGTCCAAACTCCAAAGCCTAAATCTAATTTTGCATCAAACCCAATTCTGTGTTCTGGACTTTGGTAAGTATTTATCCCTAAGGCTGAATTTCCACCTGCTTGTCTATAGTGATATGAAATAGCAGCTTCACCTTTTGGGATAAAACTCTGAAACCTTCCACCAAATTCTGGAATATCTTTTATCGTAGGTAATGCATCAAAACCCCTCTGCTTTTCATTCCCATAAAGACCCCACAGCCATAAATTAGAATTATTTTCAAAGTAATGTCTAATTAATAATCCATTTACCCCATTAGTTAATCCAAGAGGATCCCTAGGATCAATTTGATTAAACCACTGAATGGGTCTAAGTAATTGAGCTACTCCAAAATCAATTTTTTGTAAACCTGCTCTAAATTCCCAATTCTTAACTTGATATCTTAACCAAATTCTGTAAGGATCAATACTTGAGCTTGATTCATTCTTTTTTTCAGGGGTTAAAAATTGAGTAGCACTAAAATTTCCTGAAACCTGAATTGCAAAAGAGGACAAGCTGTCCACTTTTTTTTTAAAAGTTAAACTAGGTAAATATCGGGAACCAAATGATTTAGGACTTTTTTTTTCAAAACTAAAATTTGTTTGACCTAAAAGCTGGCCATCAAATTCAATTTGTGCTTTAACAGATAAATGAAAGAAACCTAAAAAAAGTAAATAGATAAAATGATTTAACTTCATTTAGTTGTGGATAAAATTCAATAGTAAAGAAACAAAATATTAAATCGTAAATTAATAATTCATAAAGAGATTTATCATTTGAAAATATATTTAAACTCTATATCTTCGTTAGACTATAAATTATAAATCAATTCAATTATGAAAAATTTTTTATTATCAATACTAGTATTCAGTACAGTTTCATTAAATGCTCAATATTGTTTGTTTTTCGACCTTAAAGTAGATGAACCTCAGATGGTCGTATCTGCTTTAACAGAAGTAATGAATACTGAATGGGGAAAGAATATTCAAGGGACACAGTCTTTATTTGCTTACGGTCCAAATGGGACAAATGAGGCTACACATACTATACAATTTTGTTTTCCAGACGAAGCATCATTTGAGCAAGCTTTTGCGACATATGGACAATCAATGGATGCTCAATTAATTTGGGAGCGTAAACTTTCAGAATTTTCTGAAATTATCAACCAATCTTTAAACACACCAATTTGGTATAATGGCGAAGACTGGAATGAAGATAATGTTTTTATGATGTATCAAATGGACGTTTCTAACCCTGGATTATATTTAAAGGAGTTTAAAAGTTTTTCTCAAAAAATAGCTAAAAAGTTGGGATATGAGGAAAACTCTTATGGTCTTGCTGCACCTATAGTAGGTAAAAATGCAGATTTCACTCATTTTGCTTGGATTGGATCTCCTGATATTAAAACCGCATTATCAAATACTAAAAAAATGTTTGCAGATCCTGCATTTGCAGAATTTTCTAAGAACGTATCAGGTGTAAGAAAAGTTGTTAATACTACAATGATTATCCGTGTTATGGATTTTTAAAAAACATCTATATTTAAATTATAACCCTCCACAATGGAGGGTTTTTTAATTCAAAAGAATAATTTCAATAAAATATATATATTCGTTAATTATTAACCCTAAATCAATTAAAAATGAAAAAAATAATATTTTTAACATTCACTCTTTTATCAATCAGTTTTGCTTTTTCTCAAGCTGTATCGATGGAGGAAATAACATTAAATGATGGAATGGAAAAAGATTACATAAAGTTTGAAAATATGTATTCTAGTGCCCATGAAAAAGTGCAACAAAATGGGGAAAAAGCAGGATGGTTTCTTTTTAAAGTAATTCCAACAGAAGAAGGTACTAATTGGCCTCCGAATAGCTCAACTCCATGGTGTGATTTTGTTTTGTTTAACATATATAGTGATGACAGTCAACTTGATGGTGATTGGGGCATGGGAAGTAATCAAAAAGAAGCACAAGCTTTTGTTCGTAAAGCAAATTATAGAAAGATGAAAAATTCTGAGATGACAAGACTCTTCAAGATGGCTAATAAGTTTAGAAAGAAAACTACTAACTATACTCTTAAAGGTGTAGATGCTACAGTAGATATAGGGCCTATGAAAATTGGAGATAGAGCAACTTTACTAGGAGTTGAACAATTAAATGAGGATTATGAAGAATTTGAATCAAAATGGTTTAAACAAGGTCATAACGAGTCAATTGTAAATGGACAAAGACTAGCATGGTACCTTAATAAGATTTCAGAGAGAAGTGAAAATGCATACCAACCAATTAGTCATATGATTTTTGAAAGATTTAATCCTAACCCACCAGAAGGAAATTCTAATCCTGAGCCAACATTCGTTCAACAAATGATGGGGAAACATGGATCAGCTTCAAGAAAAATTCATGGTGGACTAATTCTTGAATTAGTTAATTTTAAACAATAATTTAAAAACCAACTTTAAATATATACCCTCCTTTCGGAGGGTTTTTTACATTTAAAAATTGATAATTTATTAGGAGCTCATATAGTTAGAATACAGTCTTATATATTTTTTGGAATATTTGATCTTATATTTTTAAAAGCGAAATTAATGTGGGCTTCAACTGTTTTTATGGAAATATTTAAATGCTCAGATATTTCAATATTGGTAAATCCTCTTTTTTTACTCAAAATAAAAACTTGCTTACATTTTTTTGGAAGCTTATTAATGCAGTCATTTACAATCCCAATCATTTTTTCAAAATTTGATTCGGAGCTATCACTAATAATTTGATCTAGAAACCTAACATATTCGTCATGAACTTTAAGAAGGGATTTATTTTTGTGATATTGGTTTATGAATTGATTATATACGCTTCTATAAAGAAATCCCTGAATCGAAAATTTTGGATCTAACCTTTTTCTATATTCAAAAGTTTTAATAAATACATTCTGAACAATATCTTTTGCTAAAGAGTAATCACCTGACAAACTAACCGCATAACTAAATAATTTCCTATTGTATTTATTAATTAGTTCGGTAAAGGCAGCTTCATCGCCTTTTTGTAATAATTTTATAAGCTCTTTATCAGAATTCATATAACCAAATATATAAATAAGATTTAAAAAATATTTTAATTGAAATTTCTAGGGGGAGATTGTATAGCAGCTGTAATAAGGGTATGAGTAATTCTATAAACAAAGAGTTTGAAGACTTAATTATTGGTTACATTAACCAGACATCAACAATTGAGGATCTAAAAAAAATTATAGAAAAATTAAAGCAGCCAAAAAATATTAGCCTATTTAAGGCATATATTAAGATAAATTATTATTCAACATATATAATGAATCAATCTGATACAGAATCAATAATAAAGGAACTTAAATCTAGAATATCTAAAGAAGAATATAAAGCTAAGCGAACACATATTTTATTAAATACACTAAAATATGCAGCTGTTTTCTGCTTGATTTTCGGTTTGGGATATTATTCTAGTATTAACTCTGAATCACTAGATGAACCCCAAAAAATTATTCCAAAGTCAAATGATATTGTCCTCACCTCAGATGATAGTAAGGTTATTTTAGAAAAGGATGACAATAAAACAGATGATAAAAAAATTATTTCTAAAATTAATCTTATTCAAAAGTCAGATCAACTTATATATGATAATAACATTGATATAAAAGAGCTAGTTTATCATAGCCTAAAAGTTCCTTATGGTAAAAGATTCAATATAGTTTTTTCTGACGGAAGCAAAGCTTATTTAAATAGTGGTAGTTTTATAAGATATCCAGTAAAATTTATTGAGGACAAAAAAAGAGAGGTTTTCCTTGTAGGAGAAGCTTTTTTTGATGTTACAGAAAATAAAAATGAATTATTTATAGTCAATTCAAACGGAATTAATGTTGAAGTTTATGGGACTAAGTTTAACGTTCGAAATTACAGTGAAGATTTCAATTCTGATATCGTACTAGTAGAAGGCTCAGTTGGTATAAATAATTCTGAAGTTTCAGAACTAACAATGCTAAAACCTGGTTTCAAAGGTTCAGTTGATAAAGAAAACTTTAGAGTTGAAACCTCAAAAGTAAATACTAAAATTTACACCTCTTGGATTGATGGTGAAGTAATTTTTAGAAATGAAACATTCAGCCAGATACTAAAAAAATTAGAACGCCTATATAACGTTACAATTATTAATAATAAAAATGAATCATTAGATGAGGTATTTAATGCCGCTATCGATGTGGAAAACGAGAATATAGAACAGGTATTAGAGTATTTCAATAAGATCTATAATATCGAATATCAAATTTTTAACAATAAAATAATTATTAATTAACCAAAAAAATAGGGAGGATACCATCAATATCCCCCCCTGTTTTGAAATAAACCCTAGTGTAAACCAAATGATTTAAATCTTATCAAAATTATGAAAAACAAACTGAAAAACTGCTATAAAACAAGCAGTTTCAAAATGACTATGAGACTTTCAATCGCTTTATTTTTAATTTTCAACTTAACCATGGCTAACTCTTTTTCTCAAGAGAAAGTTACACTTGATGTTAAAGATGCGGTTATAACTCAAATTTTAGACGAAATAGAAGCTTTAACAGATTATAAATTTATCTATCAATTAAGCGTCTTCGATTTTAACAAGAAGGCATCTATTTTTGTGAAAAATGAACCAATTAAAACGGTTTTAGACATTATTTTTGAAAATCAGCTCGAATATGTAGTGATTGACAAAAAAGTTCTTTTAAAAGCAAAAGAAAAAGTTGTTGAAAAAGAAGAAATTATTCCGGAAGAAATTGAACTTCAAAAAAGAACTATTACCGGAAATGTTAATGATTCTGATGGGAATCCCTTACCAGGAGCATCAATCCTGGAGGTTGGCACTCAAAACGGAACTTCAACAGACTTTGATGGAAATTTCTCAATTGAATTAGAGAATGAAAACGCTGAGCTTCAATTCTCATTCGTTGGCTTTAAACCCCAAACTCTAAATGTTGGTTCTTCTGATATATTAAATGTTACTTTACTTGCAGACGCATCTTCTCTTGATGAAATTGTTGTCACAGGTTATGGAACTCAGTTATTAAGAAATATTACAGGTTCAGTCGCCACTATTGATTCTGAAGTAATAGAAAATAGATCTTTAACAAGCGCTGGTGCTGCCTTATCTGGTACAACAGCAGGAGTATTTGTTTCTCAGAACTCAGGGGAAGCAGGGCAGGATGAAATTTCCATTAGAGTAAGAGGTGTATCAACATTAAATGATTCACGACCTCTTGTTATTATCGATGGTATTGAAGGTGATCTTAACTTACTTAACCCTAATGATATAGAATCTATATCAGTATTAAAAGATGCAGCTTCAGGAGCTATATATGGTTCTAGGGCTTCTAATGGGGTAATAGTTGTAAAAACAAAAAGAGGGTCAAGAAACCAAGATGCTCAATTTCAATATTCAGGAACATTTGGGACTTCTTCAGCGGTTAAGCTGCCAGATGTAAACTATGATCCAGTGTACAACATGAATTTTAAAAACCTAGCAAGAACAAATTTTGGTGGTGAGCCAATCTATACTGCTGCTCAAATTGCTGAGGCTGGATCTCAAACTACATGGTGGAGAGATCCTATGAATGATCTTGTGCAATCAGCACCTGTTAACGTACATGATTTAAGTGTGACAGGTGGTTCTGAAAATGTTAATTATAGAGTTGCTTTAGGTATTTTAGACCAGGAGAGTATTGCAGCTGGAGGTAATTATTTTGATCGTCATAACGTTAGAATTAATCTAGATGCTAGTCCAACCGATAAGTTTGACATTGGAACAACTATTTCTCTATCAAGAAGTAAACAAGAAGGAACTCAACAAGCCCTAAATTCTTCAAATCTTCAAGGACCTCAGGCTTTAGGTCTTCAGTTACAGAATACATTAGGACCTATTTTTAATACTGACGGAGAACTAGCGATGATATCTCCTACATTTGCTGGATTTAATGTAGGGCCTGGAACAGGTAGAAATAATAATTATGGTTATGTAAATGGGAGCTACTACAATATAGATCAAACAATAAATAATGTTTTAATAAACGCATATATTGCTTATAAACCAATAGAGAATCTTTCGGTTAAGGCAACTGGAGCTATAAGAAACAGAAGTACTTTTAACAATGTGTTTAATAAAAAAGTAAAAAACGTTTTTCCTGACGGAACATCTTATTTTGCTCCTGATTCTGATAGAAATAGAAGTAATGAAAGTATTGAGTTCTTTACAGAGACATACTTTGTAACTGCTGATTATAATGTAGATATTGGCGAAGGGAATTTGAATGCTCTTGTTGGATATAGTCAAGAAGAAAATACTGTTTCTAACTTCCGTGCATCTAGAGATGGGCACCTAACTGATGGCATCCAAGTATTAGATGCTGGTCAACCCACAAATCAATTAAATAATGGTTCTGAGACTGGTTTTTCTGTTCAATCATTTTTTGCAAGAGTAAATTACAACTATAAAGGTAAATATTTACTAGAGGCTAATGTCAGACAAGATGGTAGCTCAAGATTTTTAAATGATAAATGGGGTACATTCCCATCTTTTTCAGCTGGTTGGATTTTGTCTGAAGAAAATTTCTTAAGCTCCTCTAGTATAATTGACTATTTAAAGATAAGAGGTTCTTGGGGAAAACTTGGAAATTCAAATATTCCGAATTTTGCTTTTGCAAAGGCTTTGAGCTTAACTGAAGGGTATAGTTTTGGAGGAACAATAGTTCCAGGCGTAGGACAATCTTCTTTAGGTAATGAAAATCTTAGCTGGGAAAAAACAACAAGTACAAACTTTGGAGTTAACCTAGTCTTAAACAATGGACTAGGTATCGATTTTGACCTCTTTCAAAGACAAACCGATGACATCCTCTTTAATCTTCCAGTAAATGTTTTAACAGGATTTACTCAACAATTTACAAATGCGGCTAGCATGGAGACAAATGGTTGGGAGTTGGCTTTGAATTATAATAAAAATTTCGGCGAATTTAATCTGCAAGTAGGAGCAAATATCTCAAATGCTGAAAATGTAGTAACCGATCTTAATCCAAATATTGCAGGTGGAGAAACAGATAGGATTTTCTTAAGTAACGGTGCTATTTTGGGAGAAGGATATAGACCGGGTGCTTTTTGGGGATGGCAATCCGATGGAATATTTAATGATGCCTCTGAACTTGCCTCTGCTCCAGATCACTCTATAGTGGGATCTGAGGTTGGAGATGTTAAATTTGTAGACTTAGATGGAGACGGTGTTATTACTCTTGATGATAGAACTGATATTGGAGTTGATGTTCCAGAAATTACCTATGGATTCAATATTTTTGCAAGCTATAAAAATTGGGATCTTGCCGCAATTTTTCAAGGAATAGGATCAGCTAGTTTCCAGGGTACATTTGAATTATTTAAACCTGATGCAGGAGGGTATAACACAGCTAACCTTTGGGAAGATAACTGGACCCCACAAAATACTGATGCTATGATGCCACGAGTTTGGGCAGGTCAAGCAGCAAGCCCAAGTGATGTATATCCTAGTGATTTCTTTATTTGGGATAGAGCTTATCTAAGATTAAAAAACTTGCAGGTAGGTTATACTTTTGACCTTAAGTCAATAAAGATTGATAGCATACGTGCATTTTTCAACGGGACGAACCTTTGGACATCTACGGATTTTCCACTTATCGATCCTGAAGTTAGAACAGGTGTAGGAGCAAACGATCTTTATGGTGGAGGCCAAGAAGCTCAAGCTGGTAGAGCGCCTTACATGTTTCCTCAGCTAAGAGTATTGTCATTTGGAGTTCAAGCAAAATTTTAATAACATAAATTTATAAATCATGAAAATTAAAAATTTATTATTAGTAACATTTATTTTTTCTTTCACGCTATTTTTTACTAGTTGTGATGAAGATTTTTTAGTGAAATCTGACCCAGGTCAAGGAACAGTTGATGGGTTTTTTCAAACTGCGGATGATTTTAAGTTAGGAGTTAACGGTATTTATAATTCTTTAACTGAAGCAGGATATTTTGTAACCTTTTGGGGTGGTAATTATTTCCATATGAATATGGAATTTGATGTAGTATCTGACAACATGGTTGGCCAGGGTGCTGCATGGAAAGGTTATAGTGAGTTAGCAAGTGGACTAGCTACACCTTTGTCTGGAGGAATTACAGATTGGAAATTTAATTATGGAATGGGAGCCATTTCTAAAGTAAATACAATGTTGGATGTTATGGAAAACGTTGACTTTGGAGCTGAGGGTTCTGCTAAGTGGGAAGCTGAGTTGAGGTATCTTAGAGGTTTCTTATATGCAGATTTAGCATTTTTATACGGAGGGATGCCAATAATTACTGTCCCAGTTAGTGCTGATGAGGCTAATGAAATAACAAGATCTTCTCAGGCTGAAACTTATGCCCAAGCAATTACAGATTTAGAATTTGCTGCTTCTAATCTTGGTGAAACACCAACTGATGGACAAGTTGGAAGGCCAACAACTATGGCTGCAACAACTGCGATAGCTTATGCTAAATTAAACCAAAAAGATTATTCTGGTGCTGCATCTGAGTTTGCAAAGGTTATTGCAAAAGAGGGTGGTGCTGTAGGATTAGTTTCTGCTGATGTATGGGGATGTCTAAATAGAGGTTGTGCTGAAGACAGTAAGGAAATTATATGGTCAATCCAAAATGGACCTGGAGCGGAAGGAAGTGGTGACTTTATTCCAATGGGTATTCCAACTCAATCTGGTTATAATGGATGGTCTGGCCATAAATTCACTCAAGACTTAGTTGATGCTTTTGGAATGGCCAATGGTTTACCAATTACTGATCCAGCTTCTGGTTATGATCCAGCAAACCCTCTTGAGGGAAGAGATCCAAGATTAAGAATGACTTTCTTTTTTGAAGGAGATGTTTATGACGGAGGAACTATTGGTGATGCAGAATTTGGTGGTGTTTGCTGTAATGGAGACACCAGGCTAATGGGGAATCTTGGGATTGCACCAGTTTTCCCAAAAAAATATACTGCTTCACCGGAAGATACTCCTGAAGCATTTGCTCAAATGAATACTATTGAGTTTGGGTCACCTATGGATATAAATATCTATAGATATTCGGGAGTTTTACTTGCTCACGCAGAAGCACTTAATGAGTCTGGGAATACTTCGGCAGCCTACGCAGGAGTTAATAAAGTTAGAAATAGAGCAGGTCTACCTGATCTAGCAGATGGACTTTCTCAGACAGAAATGAGAGAAGCGATTTTACACGAAAGTAGAGTAGAACACGCTCTTGAAGGAAGAAGATATTATGATCTTAAAAGAGCTGGTATTTTAAGGGAGACTGTTAATTCCAATAAAGGTTGGGATCTTCATGGAGGTGCAAATTATAAACCTCACTTTGACCTTTGGCCATTACCAGGAAATTTTGTTGACAACAGTCCGAACATAGATCAAAACCCAGGGTACTAGTAAGTATATAGTTAATATTGTTAAATTTAAAAGGTAGGGGATTTTTCCTCTACCTTTTTTAAGTATAAGCATGAAAATATTTCTATTTTTTTTCCTTTTTTTAAATTTTTGTCTTTTTGGACAAACACCATTTTCAGATAGCACTTTGGATGCTGGAATAAATAATATTTATGATGTCTACCAGGGGCTTTTTGGTGGAGGCGTAGTTGCTTTTGATTACAACAATGATGGATATGAAGATCTATTTATTACTGGCGGTCAAGGGCAGGATGTTCTTTACAATAATAATGGAGATGGAACATTTAAAGATGTTACAAAAGAATCTGGACTTTATAAGGAAAAAATGATAGTTACAACTGGTGTTTCTTCTGCAGATGTAAATAAGGATGGATTTATTGATTTATTTGTAACGACAATCGCTTCCGAGGTTGATCCATCAAAAAAAAAGAAAACTTTATCACCTAACTTATTATACATAAATAATGGTGATGGGACTTTTAGTGATTTTAGCTCAAAATATGGAATAACAAAAAATAACTTCTCTACATCTTCTTCTTTTGGAGACATTAATGCTGATGGTTATCCAGATTTATTTGTTGGAAATTATTTCAAAAACTTTTATTTTGAAGATAGCCCTTTCAATACTCATAATATTGCTCTTCTGAATCACTATTCAATTAACGAGGAATATGAAACCGGTGATGATGAATTGTTTATTAACGTTGAAGGGAAATATTTCAAAGAAGTTTCAGATTTACTTTTGGATTCAGGTAAAGGTTATGGATTTGGTGGTGTTTTTACAGATTTTGATAATGACAATGATTTAGATTTATTTATTATTAATGACTTTGGTGAAACAAGCGAATCTAATAGATTGTTAGTTAATCAATATCCAGATTTGAGATTTGAAAATAAAAGTAGAGAGCTTAAAATAAATTTCGGTCTTAAATCAATGGGAGTTGGTGTTGGAGATTATAATAATGATAATTTTTTGGATTATCATGTAACAAACATTTTTGCTGGACCATTTATAGTAAATAGAGGA
>CABYBK010000020.1 GCA_902517245.1 uncultured Bacteroidota bacterium
CTGTGTTGGGCTGTTTTAGGGCCATATGTTGTTAAAGTAAGTTTTGCTATTCCACGGTTACCAAAAACTAAAGTTGGAAGTCCTGAACTATGCATAGGCCCATCAAGGATTAAAAGTAATTCTACAAGTAAGTCATTTTTATATTTTCTAACGGCCTCTGGGAGTCCTGGAGAACTTTGTTCTTCTTCAAAATCAAGTATTAATTTAATATTAAAGGCAGGGCTTTTATTTTTATTTTTTAAATACTCCAATGCTGTCAATAACATCAAAAAGGGACCTTTATCATCAGAACTTGATCTCGCAAATATTCGAAGGTCATTGACTGAATTGCTTTCTAAAGCATCCCAAGAAAGTGCTTTAAAACTAGTATTTACTTCTTTTTTAAGAACGGCCTTATAGGGGTCTTCCTGCTCCCACTTTGATCTATCGACAGCTTGCCCATCCAAATGCATATAAAAAGCTATAGTTGGAAGCTTTTCATTTACTGACAGATTTGCAATCATTAGGGGTAGTGAGGAGGTCTCTAATATTTTAATATTAAAATTTTGAATTTTTAATTGCTCCTCAGCCCAATTAATATTGTTTTTAATTTCATCAATATTTGAAGCATCGTTTGCCAGAGCTAAAAAACTTTTAAAACGATCTAGGCTTTTAATTCCAACCAGTCTAGCATCTTTTTCATACTCTCTTTGGGCTTGAATCCCAGTATTTATGAAAAAAATAAAAAACACCAAGTAAATAAATTTCATATTTTATTTTTTAAATTCTTAGATACAATGATTGTCAATACCTCTCGAAAAATAAACTTTTAGATTTTATTTGTAAGTTAGTAAAACTGGATTATAATTTAAAAACAAATGGCATTTGAAAAAATATCTCTTTGCTTTAAGCCTCCTTTTTGTATACCATTGTATTGCACAAAAAACTAAATCTAGGCAGAATCTAGATTTTCAAATTACATTTTTAGAGGATAGTCCTGTTATTGATGGCAATATTCTTGGAGAAAAATTATGGGATAAAGTACCTATTATTGAAAACTTAAAGCAAATAAAGCCTGACTATGGACTCCCTGCCTCAGAAAAAACATCAATTCGTGTTGCATATACTAATAAAAGTTTTTTCGTAGCTGTGGTTTGTTATGACACAGCACCAGATAATATCGTAATATCTGATTCTCGTCGAGATGCTGATTTAAATGACGAGGATAGTTTTCTATTTATTTTAGACACATATAATGATCAACAAAATGGTTTTTTATTCGGAACTAATGCCAGTGGGATGGAATATGATGCGCAGATAAATAATGAAGGAGAGGGAAATTTCAGTTCTAATCGCCAACAAGGAGGAGTTATTGGAGGAACTAATATAAATTGGGATGCTTCATGGGAGGTGAAAACAGAATCAGGAGACTATGGCTGGAGTGCAGAGTTTTCCATACCCTTGAAATCAATAAGATTCAATAGTGGTAATGATAAAATATGGGGGATTAATTTTCAAAGAAATATTAGTAAAAGGAGTGAAACTGCATACTGGGCAAATCTTCCTTTAGGTTTTGATATAAAACGATTGTCACTTGCAGGTAAAATGACAGGTATTAATCTCAAATCTCCAAAAAATCTTAAAGTGATACCATACGCTTTAACACAAGTTGCTCAGGATAAGATAATTTCTAAAATAAACTCCTCTAGAGCAGACTTTGGGGGTGATATAAAATACAGTTTAACTCCCGGTTTAACTTTAGACCTTACCTATAATACTGACTTTGCTCAGGTTGAAGTTGATGATCAACAGGTGAATCTTGATCGTTTTAATCTTTTTTTTCCTGAAAAAAGACCTTTTTTTTTAGAAAATGCGGGACAGTTTAGCGTTGGTAGTCCTGGAGAAGTTGATTTATTTTTTAGTAGAAGAATTGGCATTGGTGATGGAGGATCATTAGTCCCCATTATTGGTGGTTCAAGAGTTTCTGGAAAGGTCGGTCAAACTAATGTAGGGCTTCTTAGTATGTTTACGGATGAAGTTGAAATTGATGGAGATATTGGTATTGTAAAGAATAATTATTCAGTTGCCCGTGTTAACCATGATTTTGCGAAAAGCCGCTCATCACTTGGAGGTCTTTTTGTCAACAGGAATGGTATAGGAATATCTGATGATTACAATAGTGTTTTTGCCTTAGATGGTAAGTTAGGATTGGGAAAAAAAGCACAGATTACTGGTTATATTTCCAAAAGTACTACCCCAGGAATTAAAAGCAGAGAACATGCTTTTAAGATTTTAGCAGTTTATAATTGGAACGGATGGAACCTGCGTGCTGGCTATACAGAAGTAGGCGAAGGATTTAATCCAGAAGTAGGGTTTTTACTACGTTCAGCTTTTAAAAAGCCTGAGTTTTTGATCTTTAAACAGTGGCGTCCAAAAAATACAGGAAAATTTTTAGAAGTTCGTCCTCATGTGTCTTATCGAGGTTATTGGAATTTTAATAATACTCAAGAAACTGGTTTTTTACATATTGATAACCATTGGGTTTGGGAAAGTGGATTTGAGATTCACACAGGCATCAATTTCACAAAAGAAACTGTGCTTGAGGCCTTTCCTATTTCTTTAGTTACAATAGATCCCGGGATATATGATCATAAGGAATTTCAATTTGTTATGTTTACTAATCCTAATAATAAAACTTCCTTTCGAAACCGAACATACATAGGTGGATATTTTGGTGGAAGTCGAATTTCTAGTAGTAACAAAGTAAATCTTCGTCTTGGTGATAAGTTTAATGCTGAGACAAATTTCAATTATAACCGCCTGAAACTACCTAATGGTTTAACAAACGTAGTAATTACTGGTGTGCGTCTAGCCTATTCTTTTACTCCGAGAATGTTTTTACAGAGTTTAGTTCAATATAATAATGTGAGTGAAATAACCTCTGTAAATGCTCGATTTGGTTGGTTGAAAAATGCAAATACTGGGCTTTTTGTAGTAATTAATATTGTAAAAGACAATGATTTTTTGAACCAGTTAAATAATCAAAGCATAACAATAAAATATAGTTATCAATTTGATTTGCTATAAAAAAAGTTTAATTAGGAAGGTTATTAAGCAAGAACCTAATTCCATTTTTAGATAAAATATTTTGAATGTCATTCTCTGAATAGCCACGTTTACTTAGAATATTGTCTAACTTTTGTAAATCAGCTATAGTGTTTAAATCACTTGGACATTGTTCATTACCAAAACCCCCATCTAAATCTGATCCAATCATTATATGTTTTGAATTTCCAGCCAATTGACAAATGTGATCAATATGATTAACAATGCTTTCGATTATAAGACCACTTGATTTTGGATTTGAAATTCCACGTTGCCAACCAGGTATCATCATCCAGGCGTCAAGAGCCATACCAATTATGGCATCACGTTCAAGTAAAACTTTTATTTGATTATCCTCAAATTGTCTTTCATTAGGAACTAATTCTCTACAATTACTATGACTTGCCCAAATTGGTCCTTTATAAACCTCAATAGTTTCCCAAAAGCTCTTATCACATAAATGGGTAACGTCCAAAATTAAATTAAGCTCTTGAATCTTACCCAGTAAAGTTTTTCCTTTTTTTCCTATTCCACCGCTTGAATCAGTGCCAAAAGCATAAGTGCCTGGACCATAATGGGCAGGCCCAATAGCTCGCAAGCCTTTTTGGTACATAATTTCCAAATGATTCATAGATACAATAGAATCCGCACCTTCTAAACTTAAAACGTATCCTATGGTTTTATTTAGCCGGTTATCTTGCCAAGTTTTAAGGTGTTCAGTTAATTGTTTGACAGTTTTAATTTGGAACAACTCTTTCTGAGATTCCATTTCATTATACCAGGCAAGCTGACCCTGTGTTTGAGCCCAAGCCTGTTCTGGAGAATTCCACCCTGGAAGAGAATTTTCTGGTTTTACGTATCTAGCAATAAGAGTAGCAACGCACAAGCCAATATTTCCTTTTCTCAAAGAAGGAAAAGAAACTGTTCCTCTACCTCTATCGGGTAAATCTTCCATATTTGCTTCTCTTTCTCGGATTGAATTAACTGGTAATCTAAAATCCCTATTCCACTCCAGGGCGTTCATAGATAGATCTAAATGTGAATCAAATATGAATTTCATAGTCTATTCTAATTGCTGATAATCTCTTGCTTCAATTTCCCAAAAAGGGCCTAAATCTCCCTCAGTTACGGTGTATGCTTTACTGTATTTTGCCACTGTAGGACATATATGATAAGGAATCGCATAAAATAAATCTCCAATATCATAATTATCGGCATCTTTATGTTCAACAATAAGGTGTTCTTCACTTTGGCCTTTGTGTAGAGCTCCTTCTAGACCTATAATTTCAATACGTGGAAGAGGCATTTCAGAAGCTACAGCCTTGTGCCCTAAATCAAAGCATAGAATATTTGAACTTGGCTTGCTTATCAAACGTAATGCAAGTATTGCTGCATGGATAAACGGAGACTCATTCCAGATTTTTTTATATCCTAAATCCCAAAGAAGTGTAGTGCCAGGGCTTAAACGACATGATTTACTTAAAGAATGAGGATAAAAGCTTGGTGAGCCACCTCTTATTTGATCTGGAACTTCACCTCCCTGATTTCTAATTTGATCAATTAATATCTTAACAGGCTCAAAGTCGTTATTACATTTATCAATACGTTTTTCCAAGTCATGAATTCTTGTATGTCCATCATAAACGTGAACTCCTAAAACATTGATTTTGTTGTGTTTAAATGCTTTAATATAAAGTTTTAATGCAATTTTAGGTTTTATCCCTGTGCGGTTCATACCATTGTTAATATCAAGCCATAAGTTTATTTTTTGATTTTGAGATTCAGCTAAATCTAAAAAGAGTTTCAAAGATTCGTTATTATCAAAAAGTGTAGAAAAAGTTATATCGGGGTTTTGCTTTTGAGCGTCGAGAAAACGTATCATTTTTTCTCTAGTAGGTTGCATAGCTAACAAAATATGGTTCACTTTACATGAAATTAACATTTTTAATTCTCCGAGAGTAGCACACTTAAATTCTTTGATCCCATAGCCCATTTGTAATTTTACTATAGTGCTCATCTTATATGTTTTGACGTGCGGTATTAAACGATTTACATCTCCAGAGATTTCTATCATGGACTCTATATTTTTTTTTACACGATTTGGGTAAACCAATAAAGCGGGCGTCACTAAATTTGATTCATCTTTCACTCTATACCAAGAATTGTCAGACATATTTTATTTTTCAATTAAAAAAGCAGCTTCAATCTCTACAGGAATATTTTTTGGAAGATTCATCCCAACTGCACTTCGAACCCCAATTCCATTTTCTTCACCAAAAACCTCTGCAAATAGCTCACTAAATCCATTTATGACGTAAGGATGACTTTCAAATTCTGGAGTTGCATTTACCATTCCTAAAACTTTTACAACTCTTTTGATTATTAATCCGTCTGGAGCATGAGTGATAATGGTGGATAACATAGTTAACCCTACTTGTCTAGCCGCAAGCTTCCCTTTTTCTTTATCTATATCGGAACCAACTTTTCCAGCCATCAAAGTTCCATCTTCTAATACTGGTCCTTGCCCAGAGACATAAAGTTGGTTATCAATAACCAAAATTGGGCGATAAACTCCCGCTGGTTTGGGTGCTGGTGGCAATACAAGCCCCATTGCCTTTAATCTATCTTTTAATTGTTTACTCATTTTAAATAAATTGATTTAAAAATAATACACCTATTAAACCAGAAATCCCTATACTTGTTTCCATAACGGTCCAAGTAGAAAGAGTTTCTTTGACACTTAAATTAAAATACTCTTTAAATAGCCAAAAACCGCTATCATTTACATGAGAAAGCATTAGGCTACCGGAACCAATAGCTAAAACCATTAATTCTGGGCTAACCTCAGTTGTTTGAACTAAAGGTAATACTATCCCTGCTGTAGTTAACCCTGCAACTGTTGCAGAACCAACTGAGAACCTAATAAGGGTAGCTATTATCCAACCTATAACCAAAGGAGATATTGCGGTTATTTCAAGTAATTCTCCAATATATTGACTCACTCCACTATCGATCAAAATTTGTTTTAGTGCACCTGCACCAGAAATAATTAGTAAAACCATAGTTATACCTGAAACTGCAGTCGCATAAATTTTCATAATAGACTCCATAGAGTTTCCCCGGGAAATACCTAAAGTATAAGTACCAATCAAAAGTGTTATTAATAACGCAATTACTGGGTTTCCAATGAAATTAACGAGACTGTATGAAAAGCTATCTATATTTAGAAAACTTGTAATTATTGTAGAAAAACCAATCAATATGACTGGTAATAAGGCAGTTAATATACTATTTGTTAAACTTGGAAGCTCTGAGATGTCAAAAGATTTTGAAGCCATAAATTCTTTCAATGGTTTAGCTTCTACTTTTGGGAGATACCGGGTAAGTAAAGGCCCTGAAATAAGAATAGCAGGTATTGCTAATATGATTCCATATATTAGTGTCTTCCCCAGATCTGCATTAAACATGATTGATAATGCTGATGGTGCTGGATGAGGGGGTAAAAATCCATGAGTAACTGATAAAGCTGCAAGCATGGGAAGCCCAATACCTATAAGTGAAAGCCTGGTTGCTGAAGCTACAGTGAATACCAATGGCACTAAAATTACAAAGCCTACAGAGTAAAACATTGTAATTCCTACAATAAAACCAGTCAACATTACTGCTGCTTTTGTATTATTTACTCCGAATATTCTAATTAGTCCATTTGTGATTTGTTGTGCTGCACCACTTTCAGCTACAAGCTTTCCAAGCATGGCTCCAATACCTAAAATTAGAACTAGGAATCCTAAGGTATTTCCTATTCCAGACTCTATTGATTTAACAACGGAATCCAAAGGCATTCCCTGACCAATTCCTATACCAATCGTTACTATAATAAATGCTATGAATGCGTTTAATCGAAAATAAACTATTAATAAAAATAGGAGCAAAATTCCTACTGATACTACTGCTAATGGCATAGGGATATATTCACTTTACAAGTTAAAGATAATGGATTTTAGGTGTAAAAAAACCCTCCTATGGGAGGGTTTTATTTGTAGTGTTTCTTTTTACCAGTTTTTTAAGTTAACCATTGTAACTGTTCCATGAAAGTCAGAGTATTTCGATGTGTTTTTTCCAAACTTTGCAAAAGCCTCTTGTTGTTGAGGAGTTTTGGGCCCCCAACCAAGTGCAGCCTTATAATCATCGTGTGTCATATAAACATACATGTTTTCACCATCACTCCCAATTCCATGTGAAAATTGACCAAGCGAAAGATATCCTTCTTGAGGAAAACCTTTTATGAGATTGGTAAATTCATTAATAAAACTTGCAGGATCATCTACTCTCCACTTCCAAATCTGTGCCACTGCCTCTCCTCTCTCAGAAACATTCATCCTCATGATTGAATTACCACCTACAACAGATACAATATTTCCGAATTCTAAAATATTGGAGTTGAATAAAAGATATTTATCTCCATTTCTAATTTTTCTTAGTTCAGCTAGTCCTTCGAGAGGACCAGAAAATCCAAGATAATGAGTAGCTTCAATGTCTTCAGACTTAAAATAAACTCTATCTAGTGAAATATTAACCCCTTCAGGTTTATCAATATTTCCATAAAAGCTGTCTAAAAGATCTAAAACATACTGACCTTTCCCAGCCTCTACTTTAATTGCAACTTGCTCGAAAGCAATATTTTGAGCAATAATGTGATTTGATGCTATAAATAGCAACATAAAAAGTATTTTTTTCATTTCAAATTGATTTATAATTAATAACAACATAATATATAAATATTATGTCTAATGATGAATTTAATTTATTTGTATAGAATAAAATCCAGCTTTATTTGGGGAATTGAGCAGGGTTATAATAGTAGTCCTCTCTAATTATTTTACCTTCCTTATTCAAAGTGTGCTGAATATGCTGCATAATAGTTCCTGTCTTCCCAGATTTTCTATTTTTTATTCTCATTTTCCACCAAGAAATGACTACAACATTCCCACCTTCATAAGCGAGAGCATCTGGATATCCAATTTCTTGAATGTATACTATTTCATAAGCTTTAATAGCATTTTCAATATTTGTCATTTCTTCATCTAACGTCAAAAATTCAAACTCTCCGGAATTCATGACATCGTAAATTCGAGCATTTTCATCATAATAAGAACGAATTTTGTCAATATCCATTTCCTTCATTCCAGATATCATAAGGCGAATATTTGAAATAAATGGGTGGTCTTTATAAATTATACCATTTTTTCTAGTGTCGTATGCATCATAAGCCTTTTTCCATAGAAGTTGATCATCATTCACCCACATTCTTGTTATTTTTGATTCGTTATCAAATCTAAATGTGGCATATCTAGGCATTCTAAGATCTACACCTGTATTTTTATCGTAACCTGTTAAACGCTCATAAGTTTTTACATCAGTAACCTTATCTTTTTTATATTCAAGAACATCAGGATAAGAACCTCCCCAATGTTTAATTTGAAAGTTTGTCACGTTTTTACTTAAATAACTTGATCTTCCGATTAATTGATCGATTGTTCTTGGTGTTCTGGCATTAGTTGTATACCATTTAAAGTCATCTGAAACTAAGCTTTTTAAAGCTTCAGTGTCACCCAAGGTGAATGCTGTATTAAATTTTTCAACAACATCTATGTAGGGATGTTCAATGTATAAATTTCCATTTTTTTTCTTCTGAGCATTTAAAATAAATGCTAAAATAAAGAAGCTGAGTGTAAATATTTTTTTCATTTGATTGATTTATAATTATACCTAAATATAAATATTAATAGTGGTTATACTTAGAAATTAATGTTATTAATCTCTAGTTATAAAAGAATAATTTTATTCTATAACTTGCGAACTTCAAAAAATGGTTCAATTGAAAATCATATATATTACTTCTCTTTTTTTAACGATTTGTTTTATAGTTACAGGACAAGATACTTATAAGCCTCAAAAACTTAAAAACACGAACATATTAATTGATGGAATCATTGATAATAATGAGTGGTATAATGCAGAAAAAGTTATTTTAGACTATGAAGTAAATCCTGGTAATAATATTACCCCAAAGGAAAATACAACAGCATTTATCACTTACACTGACACCCATTTATATGTAGGAATTTATGCATATGCTAATCCAGAAGAAGTAAGAGCGTCAGTTCGTTCTCGAGATGATTTTGGAATGATTAGCGATGATTTTGTTTTGGTCCGCTTCGACACATACGCTGACGGCAGAAATAACTATTTATTACTTTCTAATGCCTTTGGTAGTCAATTGGATGCCAGAGCTGTAAACGCACTTACTGATGAAGAACGCTATGATATTAGTTTCAACTTAGAATATGAAACCAAAGGAACAATTGTCTCGGATGGTTATCAAGTGGAATTTAAAATTCCTTTCTCATCACTTCCCTTTCCAAACGGTATAAACCAAAAATGGAATTTTAATATAACACGTCAGGCTTTTAGAGAAGGTATTCCTATTGATATTAGAAGTCAACCTTTCGACAGAACAGATCCCTGCCAGGTCTGTCAAACCACAGATAAGTTGATACTTAGCGAAATAACAATTGAAAAAAGAGTAGAATTATTACCTTATGTTGCGGCAGGTCTTGGCGGGGAAAAGGATAATATCAATGGCCCTATTAATTATAGTAAACTCAAACCCAACGCAGGACTGGGAGTAAATCTTGACTTAAATAAAAATAGTACACTTGAGATTACACTAAACCCAGATTTTTCGCAAGTGGAAGCAGATGTGACTCAAATAGATATTAACTCTTCTGTAGCCCTTGAATATCCTGAACGAAGACCCTTTTTTAATAGAGGGACAGATATTGTTCAGTATGCAAATGGAGCCTTTTACTCAAGATCTATAAATAACCCTCTAATCTCCACAAAACTTATTAGTCAAGGAAAAAAGGAACGGGTTTACTTTCTTTCTGCTTTAGACCAAAATTCAATATATCAGATAGCTGGTGAAGATAGATCTTATTTGGGTCAAGGTGGTCAATCCTTTGTGAATGTGCTTCGTTACCAAAGATTTGTTAATAAAAATACAAGGCTCGGACTAATAACAACCAATAGATATTTTAAAAATGGTGGTTATGGAAATCTTTTTGGGACAGACGGTTGGTTTTTATTTTCAAAAAACTGGAGATTGACCTATGAGCTTTCTTTAAATTTTAACGAAGAACCACTAGCAGATTGGATCGATACAGAAGATAGATTACCAAATAGGAGTATAGCTTTAAATGGTGAACGCTTTAACGGTAAATCAATTTATGTTCAATTGTATAGAAATACTCAAAATTGGAAATCTTACTTTACTTACAAAGACATATCCCCTGACTTTCAAGCAGATTTAGGCTTTGTCGTAAAAAATAACAGGAGGTGGGCTACGATTGCACATGCATATCAAATTTTTCCTAATAAACCTGCAATACAATTTTTTAGTATTGGATCAAAAGCAGATGTTTTATATACCTATCAAGATTACTTAAAAACAATAAGTATTGACGGTATTATAAGCCTAAAAACATTATTTAATACTGAAATTAATTATTCTTATGATTGGGATGTTTTTAAAAACTTCTTAGGACGTGATTATAAAAATTTGGTTAGTAATAGGTTTGATATTCAAAATAATCCCAGCGAATCCTTTTCAATGAATATAAATTTAGTATTTGGAAGAGATTTAGCTTACAATGAAGAAAACCCAGAAATTGGAAAAGAATTTAATTTTTTTATAATGCCTGGATTTCAAATAAGCAATAAGCTCAAAATTTCTCCTTCAATTCGGTATGCAAAACTTAAAAAATTGAATGAAGATGCCTATTATTATAATGGATCGATATCTCGCTTTTCAGTGCGATATCAATTCAATAATTTTTTTAATATTCGCTTAATATCGGAATATAATTCATTTACAGAACGCTTCTTTATTCAGCCTTTAATTCAATGGAATCCCAATCCATCAACTGTTTTTTATATAGGGGGAAATCAAAATTCATTAAATGATTTTAATGATGAAATCTACTCTTTTTTTCGAATTGATCAAACTCAATTCTTCTTAAAGTTTCAGTATTTAATTGGTCTTTGAGAATTAAATAATTTACATTTAAATATAAATCGAATCTGCAAATACAAATTTTAAATGGATAATTGGAATTCAAATTATAAGATTTTAAAGTACTTTATTTTGATTGTATTTTCTCACAATTGCTCAGGTCAAGTTGGTGTTAGAAATGCTTTCGATAATAGAGATATTTATAGTTTAAATTTTTATTCAAACTCAAATGAATCAAATAATGAAGAATCTATAATAAATAGTAATCCATATTTAACACCCTTAATAGATGGTTTTCGATATAATGCTTACAGGGATAAAATTGTTAATGCAGAAGGAGAGGCAATTGATATTGATGAAGTAACTCTAGGAGATAATATTTTTGTTAAAAAAGATTTTTACCCGATTTGGAAAAAGATACCAAAAAATGGGTATCTCATTGATTTAGGTGATCAAAATTATATTCGGATTCAAAAGATTATAAGAGATGACTATAATCCCCGAATGAATAAAAAATCAAACCAAAGGTTTGAACAAAAAGTTACTTACTATAGACAAATTGATAATAAAATCAGGCAGATTAAAAAGAATGAATTTGATAAATCACACTACTTTATTCAGTTAGGGTATATTCAGTCAACTTTGAACAACTATTCAAGAGAAGGATTTAAAAATAGAAATTCCGTTTATTATGGATTAGGAAAAATATTTCATTTAAAAAACTCTATGGACATAATAAGCCATTTCTTTTATTCAAAAAATGGAGGATTTAGATATTATAGAGAAATGGAAGAAAACGGGAAAAGTATAATAGTTTATAATACGATAGGGTTAGAATTACTATTAAAAAAACAGATAAATAAAATTGGTTTTTTTACTGGCTTTAGAGCAAATTATGCACTTAAAAGAGAGCAAAGAAAAGCTAGTAGAAGATTGTACGGATTTAGATTTAGAGATGAGTATACTTCATTAGAAAATACTTTAAAAAAGATTGTCCCATTAGGTTTAACTCTTGGTATTTCATTTAGACTTTTGGAATCGATCAACTTCGAAGTGAAATACAATCGTGGGTTGTCAGTCACGGGTAAAAATACTGCAGAAAAACTTAGATTAAACTCATTACAGACAGGTTTTACCTACAGATTGTAATTTAATATATTATGGTTTTTCTACATATTCAACGGTTCCTTCCCAATCGGGGTCTGCGGCACCTTTCCATTTGTTTTCTATTGTATCTAATGAAATAGCATGAACACGACCAAAACGAGCTTTTTCATCAATCATTTTAATAGCATACGATTTTGGATCTAATTCCGCATTCAACTCTTTTATTTCTGAGTGATTTTCGATCCACAAAGTATCTTCAAAAGGATATAACCTTGGTAAAAATAAAGCTTTTTTCAAATCATTTTTCTGTAAAAAATAACGGTGAGCCACTTGAGTTATTGCAGTTATAATTCTGCTTCCACCAGCTGCTCCAAGTGCTAATTGAATTCTCCCTTTTTTCATAAATAAAGTAGGCGATATATGAGAATTTGAACGATCTCCAGGTTTGTATTCTCCTAGATATCCTCCAAGACTGACAGCATATAAGAATCCTAATTCTTTTGAAACAACTTTTGATCCCATATTGGGTCCAATTGTTTGAGTTAAACTAACAACATTACCTTGATCATCAGCTGTTGTAAGGTGGGTTGTATGTCCAATAGAAGCAGTCCAAGATTCTGGAATATTATTAGAGATATTATCTACAAAACTTAAGTTATCCTTTTGAATTTTCATCGCCCACATCCTTGCCTGATCATAATCTAAGATTTTAGCCAATGAATCAGGATTTTGTTGGTGGCTTCTGTAAGTGTAAGCTAAAGCTGTAGCAGAATTAAACTGTTTTGCCCAAGATTCTTCAGAATTTGGTTTAGAAAGTTGATCCATAATCTGGAGTATTTGTATAGTTATCGCACCATAGGATGGTAAGCCTAAAGAGTAAATATCCCTGTCTTGAAAAACCCCTTTATGAACCTTTGAATCTAAAGCATTGTAATTTTTTAAATCTTCTAATGAAATAGCCCCGCCATTAGCTTGAATATCTTCTACCATTTTTATAGCAACTTCACCTTCATAAAATCCTGCCTTTCCTTTTGCTGCAATTTGTTTTAATGTATTTGCTAATGTTTTTTGAACAACTAAATCTCCTGCTTGATAGGAATCTCCATTATTATTAAGAAAATGAATTTTTGTACCCTCAAATTCCTTAAAAATATTTTTGGCACTTTGTTGTCTTGTAGCTTCTAGAGGTAATATTCGATATCCTTCTTCAGCGTACCTAATTGAAGGAGCCATAACTTTTTCCAATGCTAAACTACCGTTATCCCCATGTAATTTTAGTAATCCAGCAACTACTCCAGGTATTCCAATAGTCTTATATCCATATGAATATTTCTCCTCTGTAGGTCTGTATTCTCTTGGAACTTGTGTTGAAGCATCAACTCCACCAACTTCTCCAGTTTCTTTATGATAGATTGCTTGGAGTCGACCTCCTATACCACTCATGCTTGGTTCAACTACCGCTAAGGTGAATGCCGCAGCAACAGCAGCGTCAAAAGCATTTCCGTTTTGTTCAAACATTTCTTTGCCTGCCAAAGAAGCTAAAGGATGAGCTGAAGCAATTGCATCATTATGTATGTTTTTATTATTAACATTACAAGAAGTTATAAGAATTAAAAATATTGCAGGTGCTATAAAACTTAATTTTGATTTCATAATTTAAACTTAATGAAAATGTATTTATAAATATTATTTAAAACTTCGTAAAAAAAAACCACCTCAAATGAGGTGGTTTTTAAGCATAATAAGAATTTATTAATATTTAATTCTTATCCCAACTATTCCTTGGAGTGAATAGAGTTGCTCCAGATGGAACATTTGGGTTAAAAAGAGCTTCATCTCCTGAATAATTCCATCTAACTGGGAGTTGTGATCCCGATGTAGGAGTTAAATTAGGAAAATCATTTCTTCTTAAGTCATTAAATACTTCTGGCTGAATAAACATAGCGATATATTTTTGAGTTAAAATATGATCTTCTAAATCTAAGCTTGCAGCACCAGGGTTAACTGAATTTTGAGAAACATATGCACTATACTCTGCATTACCAAGACCAGCTTCACTAAATGATGCTTCAATACCGCTTAAATATGCAGCCTCCATTTCAGCTGAACTTCCATTGGTTCTACTAAGACATTCAGCGATAATAAACTGAATTTCTCTGTATGATATATATGCTTGTTCATAGTTAGGTAACATATATGGGTGACTTGTAATAAAAGTTTGATCCCATTTAGCTAACCTATCTGTATCATTTAGACCTGACATCAAAGCTCTTAAAGTTGGATGAAATTCAATATCACCAGTACGGCCATCATTAAATCTCCACCAACCAGCTTGCTGTGTTGTTCCAAATGTATATGACATATTATCTGCCCTTGAACTAAATGATGATTTAGCAGCAGAAAGTGCACTAGCATAATCGCCAAGGTGCATATGAGCTCTAGCTTTTATTGCATTTGCAGCTTTAATCCAAGCGCTAGTGCTACCACCATAAATAACATCGTCTCCTCCAACTGCAAATCCACCATCACTTCCATTTAGTAAGCTTGTAGCAGAACTCAAAAGGTTAAAGATTTCTGTATATATGCTAGCCTGAGCATCAAATGTAGGATTGATTTCCTCAATTCCTAAAGCAGCAGTGGAATATGGAATATCTCCCCACCAAGAAGTCATATCTAATAATGCGGCAGCCTTTTGAATTTGACCTATACCAGCATAGTGATTATAGCCATCTTCAGTAGCGTCGGCAATCATAGAATTAACCTCAACTAATATATCTTCATAATATATATCCCAAACAGTATTAAATCTTACTGGTTGTAATCCTGAATAATCATTAAATGACGACCACTGTCTAGCAACTCCCTCAGTTTGTTGTGCAAACATAGAATTAACTCTTGAAGTTTGGCCTCCATAAACATCCATATGCCTAATTTGAATACTTGGTAATACAGCATTTAATGTTACAGAACTTGGATTATTTGGATCTAAATTTATGTCATCAGCAATAAAACTTTCACAAGCAGTAAAGAGTAGGACACAAAAAGTAATTTTTATAAAATTTTCTATCTTTTTCATGATTTATAGATTTAAATTTAATTTAAACATTACAGATCTAGTAGAAGGCATGTTAAAATAATCAACACCTTGACCATTTCCTACACCTGTTAAAGATGTTTCTGGATCTACACCATTATAATCGGTAGAATACCATAAATTTCTTCCCACTACACTTATGTTTCCGCTATCAATAAAATCGATACCTATCTTAGACATTGGAATGTCATAACCAAGGCTAACTTCACGAAGTCTTAACCATCCACCATCTTGAACAAATTGCTCCCAAACGGAACCAAAACCTCCAACTGAAGATTGATAGTAATATTGATCCCTAACAACAGGAATATCATTTGGTGAACCATCTGACTTAACACCTACAATTGGTGTAGGAGCTTCAGTCCTAGTATCAGCAGTTAGTTGAGATCTTCCAAAGAAAGACAGAGCCCAGGCAACACCATTTAACATGTCACCGCCTTCTCTCCAGTCAAATAGGAATCCTACATTAACAGGTCCAATTTTCATATTGTTATTCCAACCCAAAACAAAGTCTGGATTTGGATCTCCAATAGCTCTCTGAACTGGATCTACTGCTTGAAAACCATACTCGTTTGATGAGGGATTATCGTTTATAACAACATCTCCTTCTGGAATATTAAGACCATCGTCATTAGGTCCTCCAGAACCTGTTCTTAAATACGTCCCACCTACTACGGCACCATACTGGTTTCCAGCAATCAGGTAAGATCCTGCACTAGAAAATCCAGCCAAGAAAAGCTTATCTAATCCAGGGGCAAGCTCCTCAACAATATTTTCACTACTTGTGAAATTTATTTGGGAATTCCACGTGAAATTCTCTGATTGAGCGATTCCTAAGTTTAACGTAGCTTCAATTCCTTTACCAGTCATTCTTCCTGAATTCAACCAAACGTTATTATATCCAGTTGATGCAGGTAAAGAGGCATTAAGAATTGCATCTGTCATTTTTCTTTCATAATAAGCGACATCTAAGCCAATTCTATTATTTAAGAATCTTAAATCAATACCAAACTCAATTTCTTCAGTTAACTCTGATTTCAATTCACTGTTTCCTAAGATACTGTCAATCTCAAATCCTGTCACACCTTGAATAGGGAATGATAGTGAGTCACCCCAACCATCTCCTACAGATGTAATTCCGTAACCTGAAGTAGTTAAATATGAAAAAGGTGGAGGTCCACCCACTTGTGCCCATGAGGCTCTAATTTTAGCAAAACTTAAAACATCGCTTTGAGGTAATAATTCGCTCAAAAGAAATGATAATGATGCAGCTGGATATAAAAATGAATAATCAGCTGATTTAAATTGAGTACCTGGTACACCAAGTCTAGAATCATAATCTTGTCTTGCAGATAAAGTTAAATAGAACGTACTATTGTAGTCTAATTCAACTTGTCCTACTAATCCCATTTGAGTGTTTTGCAATAAACCTTCCCCTCCTGAGATATTAGAAGCATTAGCAAGATTTACAAACCCTTGAAAGGCAAAATCAGATCCAAATGTAGATAGTGAAGTTCTTTGATATGAAAAAGCGTTTCCACTCAAAAGATAATTAAAGTTTAAATTTTCAGCAATTTCATCACCACCAGTAATATTTATGATTGCATCATAAAGATAGGTAGTAAATTGATTGTGCTGAGCTGCACCTGTTGAACGAGTTCGTGACCCTTTTTCAAAATTTTGTTTACGAATATCACTAGTAAAGTCAGCTCCAATAATTAATGAAGCGTTAAACCAGTTATTCATATTATAGTCAGCTTTAAAACTTCCAAATATACGGTTAGTAGTTTCATTTCCTAAGGCATTATTAACAATCCAATAAGGATTATCATATCCTCCACCACCTCTATAGTTTCTTTGTCTACCATTAGCGAAAATATATGAAGAAGGACTATCAACAGCGTTTTCAGGACTGAATCCATTTGCATTATCAAATGAAATTGGAGTTCTGTAAAGACCTAAAAGAAGTCCAGAAGTGTTAGACCCTTGTTGAATTCTTTGATAATCAGAACGTGTAAAATTTAATGTAGTCTGAATATTTAATTTATCACTAGCCTTCAATGTTCCAGCTAAACGGAATGTTTTTCTTCCATACTCTTCGTTGGGAACAATACCTTCATTAGTTAAGTATGAAGTAGAAAAGAAATAAGTTGCTTTTTCAGTACCACCAGAAAGGCTTAAGTTGTTTAAAGATTGTATAGCATCTCTAAAGAATCCTCTATAGTTATCTTGATAGTTATTAGCAGGAGTTCCGTTTCCAGTACCTCTTGTCACTAAAAATCCATTTTTATCCCAAATAAAGTTTCCATCTCCATCAAAATCACTTGCAGAAGGTGCTTCAGGGTGATTTCTATCTGTTGAATATTCTAAATCTGTTATTCTTGGTCCATATGAACTAGACTCACCAGTTCCAGGAGATCTCCAATAACGAGTTCTATTAGACCTACTTCTATTTCTACCTTGTGCAAATTCATTTTGAAGATCAAATGTTGTTGACATCCAATCTACACCAGTTGAGTGGGTATAAGATACTTTCATATCACCCTCAGAACCTTTTTTTGTTTGAATAACAATAACTCCAGGAGCACCAGCTGTACCATATAGTGCAGTTGCTGCAGCACCTTTAAGAATGTTAATAGTCTCAATATCGTCATTGTTTAAGTCCATTAAACGGTTAGAGGTTGCAGTTCCTGCAGTACTCCCCTGGGCATTTAATGTTTCGTTATTGGTAATAATACCATCAATTACAATAAGTGGCTGGTTGTTACCAATCATTGAGGTTACACCTCGAATTAAGATCCTAGAACCACCACCGGCTGAACCAGCTGATCTAGTAACTTGAATACCGGCAGCTTTACCTACCAAAGCATCTAAAGCACTGTTTGATCCAGAATTGACAATGTCGTCACTGTCAACTGTTTGAATCGAATATCCGAGAGCTTTTGATTCTCTTTTAATACCCAATGATGTAACTACTACTTCATCTAACTCATTTCCTAGAGCCAATGAAACAGAATAATTGTCAGCATCACCAACAGTAATGTTAGTGTCACTATAACCAACAAAACTTACAACAAGCACCTCGCCTGTTGAAGCTTCAATAGAAAAGTTACCATCAAAGTCTGTTGTAACACCTCTGTTAGTATCTTGAACTATAACAGTTGCTCCAGGTAGAGGTATTCCAGCATCGTCTGAGACAGTACCAGAAATCGATCTCTGCTGAGCAAAAGCTACAGTTGAAATGATTGCTAACAAAAATGATAATAAAATTTTGATTCTCATTATGTTAATTTTAGTTAATAATTGTTTTTTGGCAATTCTTAAAATTTTGCCAATAGGGCGTAAAAATAACATTTTTTTAACAATTCATACCTTATTATATATATAATATTAAATATTGTGTTAATTTACCCTTTAACAGTAATAATTCAAACAATAAATTTCAAGTATGAAACAAACTTTTCTAATAATTTTTTGTTGCATTTTGACTATGCATCAAATCGATTTAAAAGCACAACGAAAAAAAAATAAAAAACAAAATAATATTTCATTTTCGGACTCTTTGTACAACTCAATTCAATGGCGATTAATTGGACCATTTAGAGGTGGTCGAGCAGGAACTGTAGCTGGTGTTGCAAATGATCCTAATGTGTATTATATGGGAACAGCTGGAGGCGGTGCCTGGAAAACTGAAGACTCGGGTAATACCTGGTATTCAATATCAGACGGATATTTTGGTGGTTCTATTGGAGCAGTAGCGGTTTCAGAATCTGATCCTAATATAATTTACATAGGAGAAGGAGAACAAACCTTGCGAGGAAACGTTTCATCAGGAAATGGTTTATGGAAGAGTTTAGATGCTGGGAAAAGTTGGAATTTTATTGGCTTAGAAGGCACTGAACACATATCAAGAATACGAATCCATCCTAAAAATCCAAATATAGTTTATGTTGCTGCTATAGGAAATTTATGGAAGCCTAATGAGAATCGTGGTGTTTTTAGGTCGACTGATGGAGGGGATACATGGGATAAAATTCTTTATGAAAGTGATAAGGCAGGTGCCGGAGATTTAATAATCGATCCGAATAATTCAAGGATAATTTATGCATCTACCTGGGAAATGAAAAGAAATGGTTTTAGGATGGATAGCGGGGGTAATGATAGTAAACTTTTCAAAAGTTTTGATGGAGGAAATTCATGGATTAACATCACAAGTAATTCTGGTCTTCCAGCTGGTCCTTGGGGAATTGTTGGAATCACAGTTTCTCCTGTTGACTCAAATCGTATTTGGACAATAATAGAAGCTGCTGACGGGGGAGTTTTTCGTTCTGATGACGCAGGTGTTACATGGAAAAAAGTAAACGAAAACAGAGCCCTAAGGCAAAGGGCATGGTATTATAGTAGAATTTATGCTGATTCGCAAAACAAGGATAAATTATATGTAATGAATGTTAGCTATGGAGTATCAACTGATGGCGGAAAATCATTTACTCTCAAAAATGCTCCTCATGGGGATCACCATGACTTGTGGATAGATCCTAATAACAATGATCGTATGATAATTGCTGATGATGGTGGAGCCCAAATTTCAAGTGATGGTGGCAACAATTGGACCACCTATTACAACCAACCTACCGCACAATTCTATAGAGTAACTACAGATAATCATTTTCCATATAGAATTTATGGTGCTCAACAAGACAACACAACTGTAAGAATATCTCATCGAAGTTCAGGATCTAGTATTAGTGAAAGGGATTGGGAAACTACAGCCGGTGGAGAAAGCGCTCATTTAGCTCCAGACCCAACAAATAATAATATCGTTTACGGAGGTACTTACAAAGGATATATGATGCGGAAAGATCACCAAACAAACCAAACGCGTTCTGTTAATATTTGGCCTGATAATCCTGCTGGGTCAGGTGCAGAAGTAATGAAATATAGATTTAATTGGAATTTCCCAGTAAAGTTTAGTATCCACAACTCTAAGAAACTTTATGCGGGATCTAACTTTTTACATTTAACTACTAATCAAGGTCAATCATGGAAAACAATATCTCCAGATCTAACAAGAGGGATTCCTGAAACAATAAAATCATCTGGTGGACCAATTACTCAAGATAATACAGGAGCAGAGTTTTATTCAAATATATTCGCTATTAATGAATCTCCTGTTGAAGAAGGAGTCATTTGGGTTGGAAGTGACGATGGCTTAATTCATGTAAGTAAAAATGATGGAGAAACATGGGAAAATGTTACTCCCTCAACATCTATTTGTCCCAAATTAAATATGATAAATAGCATAGACCCTAGTCCGTTTAAAAAAGGAACTGCTTATGTGGCCGCTACATCGTATAAATTTGGTGACTATACACCATACCTCTATAAAACAGAGAATTATGGAGAAACTTGGTCATTAATTACTAAAGGAATTCCTAAAAATTATTATACTAGAGTAATTCGCTCAGATAAAACTCGCGAGGGGCTTCTTTATGCTGGAACTGAATGGGGAATGTTTATATCATTTGACGATGGGAATAGCTGGAAATCTTTTCAATTAAATTTACCAGTAAGTTCAATTAGAGATTTGCATGTAAAAGGCAATCATTTAATTGCAGCTACACACGGAAGAAGTTTTTGGATGATTGACGATTTAACTCCTTTACATCAATTAAATAAAAATCTAAGTCTTCAAGATTTTCATCTTTTCAAACCAAACAGTGCATATCGTTTGAGTCAATCAAATGAGAATAAGAATACAAACTATAAATTAGTTGGCAAGAATCATCCAAATGGAGCTATTCTAAACTTTTATATAAAGAAATTAAAAGAAGGTGATAAGATTAGTTTAGAAATAAAAGAAAAAAATGGAAAGCTAATACAACGGTACTCAAATACCGCAACTAAAAATAGTCTTAATCCCGAGGCAGATTTACCTTTAAATATCAAATCTGGCTCAAATAGAGTGATATGGAACATAAGATATCCTGGGTTTAAAGAATTTGATGGTATGGTATTTTATTCTTCACCAAATATTGGTCCAAAAGCAGTTCCCGGAGAATATAAAATAAGCCTAAATTACAATGGCCATAATAAAGAGCAAACTCTTCAAATAATAAAAGATCCTAGGCTTACAAATACCGATCAAGATTATAAAAATCAATTTGATTTTTTAATAAATGTAAGGGATCAAGTAAGCAGGGCAAACTCTACGATTATAAAAATTCATGAGGTGCAAAAAGATTTGGATTACTTAAAAGATAAAAGTGAAATAACCGATGAGATTAAGGATTACATAAATCGATTTGAAAAAGAACTTGATGTAATTGAGAATAAAATTCACATGACAAAAAACCAAAGCCGCCAAGACCCATTAAATTACGGTATTCGAATTAATAATAGAATTGCTTTCTTATTAGCTGATTCTCAGCGTGGTGATTACCCACCAACAAATCAAGCAGTTGAATTTTTTGCTGAGATAATAGAAGAGTTAAATCAACAAATTCAAGCTTTGAATAATTTAATAGAAGTAAAACTTCCTGAGCTTAATAAAATGATTTCAAATAATAAAATTGAAATATTTTCGATCAGAAACCCTTAGTTAATTATAATTTTAAAATAACCTTTTTAAGGTTAATCATCTTATTTACTTGGAAAATAAAGTGGTGGATATTTTAAATGAAAATTTGTAATTGTCTGAAAAAAGTTTGCAAATTCTAGAATCTTATCCTCTTCATATAAGTTACCCAAAAAACTTATACTAGTTGGATGGTTTTGATTGTCAAAACCGGTAGGAACGCACACCACAGGATGTCCAGTTAAATTTGATGTCATCAATTGGCGACCACCAAAAGTTGGACTAATCAAAACATCAAATTTATTCATTAGGTTGTTCATTTGTTCTATTAATTCTCCTCTAAATCTGTTTGCTTGTAAATACTCCACTGCAGGAATAAATCGCGACTGTCTAAGACTATTGGCTCTAGATTTTTGATGTTGCTGTACCATTTTATCAACTCCCCCACTCCTTACTAATTCATCAAAAAACGCACCTGATTCAGCCCTTAGAATGATATCAAAAACATTATGTGGAAAGTTTTTCGGAAGTTCAATTGGAATTGGATTTATACCATTTTCTTTAAGTGTTTTTATTGCTTTACGAAGATTATCTCCACTATCTGTGCTGTCCATATCGATGAGATTTTTAAGATATCCTACTTTATATTTTTTTGGTTTTGCTTTAAGATTAAAAAGGAAAGGGGCGTCTACAGATGTTTGATCCAAGGGGTCTTTTCCTTCTATAGCCTCAAATACCATTGCACAACCAATTGCAGAACGGCACATTGGGCCAATCTTATCCATAGACCATGATAAACTCATAACTCCGTTTCTACTGACCCTTCCATATGTAGGTCTCAAACCTGTGATTCCATTTCGAGTACTGGGTGATGTTATTGAACCCAAAGTTTCTGTTCCAATAGAAAACCCCACAAGTCCAGCTGCTGTGGCTGAACCAGGACCAGCAGAAGAGCCACTTGCGCCTTGATTTGGATCCCAAGGATTTCTTGTTTTCCCGCCAAACCATACGTCACCTCGAGCTAACGATCCAGTCACTAATTTGGCAACAAGTACTGCCCCAGAATCTTCTAAACGTTTCGCTACTGTAGCTGTCTCTTCGATAATTTGGTTTTTAAACGGGGCAGATCCCCAAGTAGTAGGATATCCCTTAACTGAGAAAAGGTCCTTCAGACCATACGGAATTCCATGCAAAGGACCTAGGTAAACTCCAGCTTCTAAAAGACTGTCTGCTCTTCTGGCATGACTAAGTGCAAGCTTTTCTGTAAGGGTTATAACGCAAAAAAGGGTTCGGTCATGCTCCTTAAGACGTTTTAGATAAAGCTGAGTTAATTCCAAAGAAGTTATCTTTCGCTGTCTTATGAGAGAATTAAGCTGTGGGATAGTATAAAAAGCAATATCCTCCATTCTCTTTGGAATTTCAAGATTAATAAGATCTCCATAATTGGAATTTCCATTTACTTTTTTGGGAAACTCAAATTTAATAGGATGAGGATTAAATTGTAAACTTGGAAAGCGCTGATAATTTAAAGAATATGATCTCATGCTGTCATATCCTTTTAGATTACGAATTAAATAAGGATGTAATGTGTCTAGATAATTTTTACTAAACTTCAGTCCAATTATTTTTTGACTTTTTTTAAGATCATTTTTGGAGAAAAATCTTTTATTCGCAGAAGTACATGATAAAAGAAATGAAAATGTTAAGCAATAAAAAGCTAGCTTCATAAAATCTATTACAAAATTGGAATAAATGACTTATAAATATAGGGTTTTACTTTTAGACAAAACAACAGATACTTTAGACGCTTTTAAATTTTGGAATCAGTTCCTAAGGCAAGTAAAATCAGTAAAGATTTTTCAAAAAAACATACATCCTGTTAATTCAATTATTTCGCCAGTATCAACAGTATCTTTTGAATAATTTTTATCTGAAGGATGAAAAATAAATTCTTGACCTTCCGTATTTGAAAAATGAAGTAAACTATCAATTACTTCATATTTATAAGTTATGGTATATTCAATGTTATCACTAGTCCCATAATAATCATAATCAAACCATAAAACATCCCACCCATCTTTTGTAATTTTTATTTTCCATTTTTTCCCATCTGAACTATTTTCACCTGTTCTCCACCCTCTACAATATGAAACATCATTTTTAATATTAAATAGGGATATAAAATATACATCGTTTAAAAATTGTATATCCGAAAAATCACTATAGTAATTTTCAGTATCTGCCCAAAATGTACCATCATATTTAGCTAAAAACTCACAACCCTTTCTCCCCCATCCATTGGGATTACAAAAATTTGTATAACTGCGTGTAGCTACAGGAAGTTGTTGGCCACTTGCGAACGTAGCAGGGTCTGTGTTTTTTGTATTATATTGGACTATATCTGCTTTTAAACAGGAAAATATTAAAATACTTAAAGACGTTACAAATATTTTTTTCACTGGCCTATAGTTATAGTTAAAAGTAAGAATAAGACGCTAAATTTTTATATTGATATACCTGAGTTTCATAAAATTTTAATTACAAAAACAGGCATCCTTCTAATTCAATTATTTTATCTGTGTCGATTAATCCTTTTGAGTAATTTTTATCTGATGGATGGAAAATAAATAATTGATCTTCAGAGTTTGAAAAATGAAGTAAACCGTCAATTACTTCATATTTATAACTTATAGTATATTCAATTTCTTGGCTTGTTCCATAATAATCGTAATCAAACCAAAAAACATCTTCTTCATCTCTTTTGAATGTTATATTCCATTTTATTCCATCATATATGTTTTCATCTTTTTTCCATCCTTTACAATACGAAACTTCATTATCAATGTTGAAAAAGGATATAAACACTGGACCATGTCTTTCAAATTTTATATCTGAAAAATCACTGTAATAGTTATCTGTATCTGCCCACATTGTATCATCATGTTTGCTTAAAAATCTGGTACCGTTGAATACATTATATTGACGTTGTAAACGATTAACTTGATATCCACTTGCTTTGGTAAAGGGGTCTAGATTCCAAGTCTCATATTGTCTAATATCAGTTTTAAAACAAGAAGACAATAAAATACATAGCAATGCTATGAATAACTTTTTCATTGATTTATAGCTATTAGTAAAAATAAGTATTAGATGTTTAACATAAAAATGGTTGAAGACTTTATAAATATTTTTTTATTGATTTATGATTTTAACTGCAAATTACTGAATAGGAGGATAAAATTAATATCACTTAAATTTAGTTTATTCTAATCCGTAAAAAGTACATCCTTCTGATACAACTATTTTTCCAGTATCAATAAAATTTTTTGAGTAGTTTTTTTTA
>CABYBK010000021.1 GCA_902517245.1 uncultured Bacteroidota bacterium
AACCCAAAATATTTTTTACAAGAAATATAACTGATAAATCAAGAGAGTATTTTGGTCCATTTACAAGCGTTAAACATCTAAAAATTTTGATTCAATTAATAAAGGAAATTTATCCATTTTTAAACCAGGAATTGAATCATCTTTTAAAAATAAATAATAAAGAATCATCTATTTTTTTATTTGAAAAACACGAATTGTCAATAAAAGAATTAATTAAAGGAAATTTAAGTTTCTGTATTAATCATTTTAAAAAAGAAATGAAGCTCCTATCAAGTGAATTAAAATTTGAAGAAGCTCAAATTTTGAAAGAAAAAATTAATGCCCTAGTTAATTACCAAGCAAAATCAACGATTGTAAATCCTAAAATCAGTAATGTAGATGTTTTCTCAATTATTTCTGATGAAAGCCATGGTTACATAAATTACCTACAAGTATCTTTTGGTGCAATAGTAAGGTCACATACAATAGAAATTAAAAAGAAGTTAGACGAAGAAAATGAAACCCTTTTACAGCTTGGAATAATTGATATTAGAAAGCTTTTTTCAAGTATTTCAAAGACCTTATTCCTTTCCCATAAAGTTTCTTTAGGTGAAGAATTAAAGGTTTTTGTTCCTCAACAAGGAGACAAAAAGAAATTGGTAGATTTATCTCTACGAAACGCCAAATATTTTCGTATAGATCGCTATAAACAGATGAAAATTACTGATCCTGATCGTCATACTAAGCGTATTATGAGTCAAATGAAAGTTGATTTAAGATTACCAAAAGAACCCACCCATATTGAATGTTTTGATAATTCAAATATTCAAGGATCTAATCCAGTTGCAGCTTGTGTAGTTTTTAAAAATGGGAAACCAAGCAAAAAAGAATATCGTCATTACAATATCAAAACTGTTACTGGTCCTGACGATTTTGCATCTATGGAGGAAGTTGTTTTAAGGCGTTATAAAAGACTTTTAGATGAAAATGCCTCTCTTCCTCAATTGATTGTGATTGACGGAGGAAAAGGACAACTTTCTTCAGCCTTAAAGAGTTTGGATACTCTCGGATTACGTGGAAAAATATCAATTTTAGGAATTGCAAAACGCCTTGAAGAGATTTATTTTCCTAATGACAGCATACCCTTATACTTAGACAAAAAATCAGAAAGTCTAAAAATTCTTCAACGTGCAAGAGATGAGGCTCACCGTTTCGGAATTACTTTTCACCGCCAAAAAAGAAGTAAACTAAGTTTAACCTCAAAACTGGACAGGATTCAAGGTATTGGTCCTTCTACAAGAGATAAACTATTAAGTGTTCTAAAATCATATAAAGGTATAAAGGCAGCTTCAAAAAAAGAAGTTATCGATATTTTAGGAAAGCATAAGGGAGAACAAATTTTCAATGCTCTTCAAAAACATTGAATTTAATATCAAAAAAAACTCGATAAAGAGATTTATCTTTGATTTATGGTAAAACAGTTTCTTCTAATTTTTTTAATATTTAGCCTATGTGGATTTTCTCAAAAACCTATAGAAAATACTTTACCCCCTTTCGAATCTTTTCAAAATGGCGAATGGTTTCAATTGCGCCTTCATTACGGGCCTTTTAATGCAAGTTATGCGTCATTTTCCTTAGAAAGTGATTCACTAAACAATAAGGCTGTTTACCATGCCAAAGGTTTTGGGGAAACAACTGGCATAGCCAAATGGTTTTTTAAAGTAGAGGATTACTACGAAAGCTATTTTGATCAAAAGACAGGTCTCCCTTATAAATTTATTCGAGATATTAATGAAGGTGGATATACAAAAAATGTTGAGATTGATTTTGATCATGGTAAAGCTACCGCAATAGTCAATGATATTAAAAGAGATACGATTAAAGAATTCTCAATCGAGAAGGGCGTGCAGGATTTAATTTCATGTTTTTATTATTTGAGAAAATTTTATCCAAAAAAGGGTGTGAAAATTAATGACAGTTTTGATATAAATATGTTTTTTGATAATGAAAACTATGTTTTTAAACTTAAATTCTTAGGTATTGAAACCATTCGATCAAAGTTTGGGAGAATTAAATGTATGAAGTTTCGCCCTCTGGTTCAATCAGGTAGAGTCTTTGAAGAACAAGAGAGCGTCACTCTTTGGGTTTCAGAGGATAAAAATAGACTCCCAATTAGATTGCAAGCTGATATACTAGTAGGATCTATTAAAGCAGATTTAGAAAATTTTAAAAATCTTAAATATCCTTTTGAAATCTTATTAGATTAGTTTGAAAAATAGGTATAACTTTTTTTTATGATTTTTATTTAATTTAAATAAGTTTCGAAATTTGTGAAAAATTCATTTATGCATCGGATATTGATGGTTTTTTTGATCTTCTTTTTTATAGGATGCAACAATAATCCGAATCAGCCTAATGAAAAAACTGAAAAAATCGTTGAAAAGTTAATACCTAATCTTTTATATGGTATAGATCTAAATGAGTTTGATGTAGAAACAAAAAAAATCAGGCGCGGAGATACCTTTGGAAAAATAATAGAAGATAATGGAATCGATTATCCTGAAGTATACAATATTCTTCAGGCGATTAAAGGGAAGGCCAGTGTAAGAAAACTAACAATTGGAAAGCCTTATAGCCTTTTCTATTCTAAAGACAGTATCTCCACCCCAGAATACTTTGTTTATCATCCTGGACCACAGTCATTTATCAGAATTCACTTACGGGATAGCTTATATGGAGAACGAATTGAAAAACCAATACGTTTAGTAGAACTTGAGGCATCTGGAATAATTAAAAGTTCTTTATATGAAACAATGCAAAATAGTGGTATTAATGAATCCCTTACTTATTATCTATCTGATGTATATGCTTGGACAGTTGATTTTTTTCGCTTACAAAAAGGAGATCGATTTAAAATTATTTATACTGAAAAGTTTGTAGACGATTCCGTTTCTATTGGAGTTGAACGAATTAAAGCTGCCTATTTTGAACATAAAGGCAAACCTCTTTATGCCTTTGAATATATTAGTGATCCAAAAAAAGGTATTGTAGATTATTTTGATGATCAAGCGAAAAGTCTAAGACGAGCTTTTTTACAAGGCCCCTTAAAATTTAATAGGGTTTCATCACGCTACAATCTTAGAAGAAGGATAGCTCTTTACGGAAATCGTGTACGCCCCCACAAAGGAACTGATTTTGCAGCTTCTGTAGGAACACCGATACTAGCTACAGCAAGTGGAAAAATAGTTAAAGCACGTTATTCAAGAGGAAATGGGAATTATGTTACTATTAGACATAACAGTACCTACTCTACTCAATACCTTCATATGAAAAAACACAACGTTAGGGTTGGGCAATTTGTTGAGCAAGGAGATATTATTGGTTGGGTAGGTATGACTGGAAACACTTCAGGGCCACATGTTTGTTATCGTTTTTGGAAAAATGGTAGGCAAGTTGATCCTTTTAAGCAAAAACTTCCTGAGGCAAAACCAATATCTAAAGATTTAAAAGCTAAATTTGCTAGACATATTGTTCCTTACAAATATAAATTAGATTGCATCGCTTTTGATGAAGACAAAGAGGCTGAGATTGCCGAAAATAATCCCTCTAACTATGCAAAAGACCCTTCCTAATAAACCACCATCAAAATTCAAAGCTTGGAAAGCGCTTCAAGATCATCAAAAAAAAATAGCTCCTAGAAGTATTCAAGAACATTTTAAAAAAGATGATAATCGACTAGATTATAGTTGGCTTGAATGGGAGGACTTTATAGTAGATGTTTCTAAAAATAGATTAGACCGGAAGGGATTTAACCTTTTGCTTGAATTAGCTAATGAGGCTAAACTTAAAGATGCTATTGAAGCTCAATTTTCTGGAGCTAAAATAAATGTCACAGAGGATAGAGCTGTTTTGCATACTGCCCTAAGAAATCTTGATCATTCCCCGCTAATTATTGAAGGTGTGGATATTATTCCAGAAATTAAAGCTACCCAAGAAAAAATATATTCCTTTTGTAATAAAGTTATCTCAGGGGAATGGAAGGGATATTCAGGGAAAGAAATTACACATGTGGTAAATATTGGTATTGGAGGATCTGACCTAGGACCGTCCATGGTTGTAGAAGCATTGGAACACTATAAAAATCATCTAGATGTTCGTTTTATTTCAAATGTCGAAGGAGATCATCATGAAGAAATCTTAAAAGGATTAAATCCTGAACAAACACTTTTTGTTATCGTTTCAAAAACCTTTAATACTCAAGAAACACTTAGTAACGCAAATTCTATAAGATCTTGGTTTTTAAAACAAGCACCAGAAACAGCTATAGTTAATCATTTTATTGCAGTTTCCACAAACATTAAAAAAACAGCTGCTTTCGGAATCTCACCAAAAAATACATTCCCAATGAAAGACTGGGTAGGAGGAAGATTTTCGTTGTGGAGTTCAGTTGGCCTGAGCATTTGTTTAGCAGTTGGCCCAAAACACTTCCAAAATCTTTTGAATGGAGCTGGAAAAATGGATTTACATTTTCAAAAGACCCCATTTGAAAAAAATATTCCCGTTATTTTAGCTTTAATTAGTATTTGGTATAACAACTTTTGGGGTGCTGAAAGCGAAGCTTTAATACCCTACACTCAATATCTAAGAAACCTCCCAGCTTACTTGCAACAAGCCATAATGGAAAGTAATGGAAAAAGTGTGGGTCGTGATGGGAAGCCTCTAAATTATCAAACTGGCAGCATAATTTGGGGTTCATCTGGAACGAATGGACAACATGCTTTTTTTCAATTAATTCATCAAGGAACAAAATTAATCCCCGCAGATTTTATTGGCTTTAAAAAATCTTTAAAAGGAAATTCTGATCACCAAAATAAATTATTATCAAATTTTATTGCTCAAACCGAGGCGCTGATGAAAGGAAAATCTGAAGATCAAGTTAAAGCAGAATTTAAAGCTAGTGGTCTTGATAAGAAACAACAAGAAAAACTTACTCCTTTTAAAGTATTTGAAGGAAATAAACCTACCAATACAATACTCATAAATAAACTTACGCCGTCTTCATTAGGTTCATTAATTGCTATGTATGAACATAAAATATTTGTGCAAGGATTGATTTGGAATATATACAGTTATGATCAATGGGGTGTCGAGCTCGGAAAACAATTAGCTTCCAAAATATTAGATGAAATCGAAGGGAAAAATTCTTACAATCATGATCCGTCCACTTCAAAATTACTTTCTAAAATTTAATATTCTTGACTTTTAATTGAAGGCTTATATTTCCATTATATTGGTTTTCTTCAACATTATAGAGGATTGAAAAAGGTTTCTGTTTTTTGATTTCCATTATATATTGTCCCATATCAAAACCAATACCTGAAAAACGATCTCCAGATGAATCAATTATATCAAACCGCAAATGTTTTTTATCACTACCAACTAAGCGACTTCCACCAGCATCTTTGCACTGATGTGTTGCAAAAATAGGCCGCATATTTTTTGGGCCAAAAGGGGCCATTTGATTTAAGATACGTAATAGCTTTAAGTTTAAATCTTTAAAAGATATTTCTAGATCGTATGATATTGAGGGTTCTCTTTGATCTGGAAGAATACTTCCCTTTGTATAAGCTTCGAAAGCCGATCTAAACAGATCTATTTGATCAGGATTTAATGTTAATCCAGCAGCATATTTATGTCCACCAAACTGAATGATTGAGTCTTTACATGCTTCCAAGGCTTGATAAACATCAAAGCCAGAGACAGAGCGAACCGATCCTGCTAGTATGTCTTCTGATTTTGTCAAAACTACCGTAGGCCTATAATAGTGTTCTATTAGCCTTGAAGCGACTATACCAATAACTCCTTTATGCCAGGAGGGATGATAAACAACAGTGCTTGCATAATTAAGTTCGTTATTTAATTTAATTTGCTGAAGTGCCTCATTGGTAATACGCTCATCTGTTGTCTTCCTTTCTGTATTGAAAAATTCAATTGATCTTGCTATTGGTAATACTGATTCTTTGTCAGTATTCATTAATAGTTCCACGGCATTTAAACCATGATCCATTCGCCCTGCTGCATTGATCCTAGGAGCAATAACATAAACTAAATCTGTAACGTTTAGTGGGCGTTTCAAAGTTTTTAGAAAAAAATTGAGCCCCGGACGAGGATAATCTTGAAATTGGCGTATCCCTAGAAAAGTTAGAATTCTGTTTTCTCCAGTCATGGGTACAATGTCTGCAGCGATAGCTATAGCAACAAGATCTAGATAAGAACTTAATTCTGAATCAGGGAGGCCTAAATGCATTTGTAGGGCTTGTATTAATTTGAATCCAATACCACAACCACACAGTTCCTTAAATGGATAAGAACAATCTTCCCTTTTAGGGTCTAAAACAGCAACTGCTTTGGGAATTTTTTTATCAGGTAAATGATGATCACAAATAATAAAATCAATTCCCATTTCTTTTGCATAATTAACTTGTTCAATTGCCTTAATACCACAATCCAATGAGATAATTAAGCTTATCCCTTCAGCTTTAGCCTTTTCAATCCCTTTTTCAGAGACACCATACCCTTCAGAATATCTATCTGGAATGTATGGTAATAATTCTGCTATTTTATCCTTGAGATATAAACTCACAAGCGCTACTGAAGAAGTACCATCAACATCATAATCACCATATACCATGACCCTCTCACCGTTCTCTATAGCGCTTTGAATCCTTAAAACAGCAGCTTTCATGTCTTGCATCAAAAAAGGATCATGTAAATTTGACCACTTAGGTCTAAAAAAATCCTTTGCGCTATCAAAATCTTCAATTCCCCTTTGCAATAGTAATGTTGCAACAGTCATGGGGATGGCAAGAATCTCAGATAGCTCTTCAACATCAATCTTTAAAGGTCCCGGGATTTTTTTCCACCTCATCTATCTATTTTTTAAGTCCTTCAACTACAATTACAAACTCTCCTTTTGGACTGTTTTCTTGAAAATAAAATTTTGCTGCTTTCAAACTTCCTCTATAAGTACTTTCATAAAGTTTTGAGATTTCCCTTGCTATAGCTATGTTTCTGTCTCCTCCGAATATCGGGATCATCTCGTCTAACAACTTAATTAATTTATGAGGGGATTCGTAAAAAACAAGTGTTTTTGTCTCTAAAGCCATCGATTCTAAGCGACTTTTTCTACCTTTCTTAGGCGGTAAAAAGCCTTCGAAAACAAAACGATCAGTGGGTATTCCACTTTGAACTAATCCAGGAATAAGAGCTGTTGGTCCAGGTAAACATTGAACTTCAAGTTTTGCCTCTAAAGCAGTTCTAACCAATAAAAACCCGGGGTCTGAGATTCCCGGTGTTCCTGCATCTGAAATTAAAGCAACTGTTAATCCTACTTTAATTTGTTTAATGATTTTAGATACTTTTTGATGCTCATTGTGCATATGAAAACTCTCATAAGGAGTAGTAATGTCATAATGCTTCAGTAATTTAATACTTACACGAGTATCTTCAACTAAAATTAAATCTACCTCTTTCAAAATTCGTAATGCCCTAAGTGTAATATCTTCTAAATTACCAATAGGTGTTGGTATTAAATATATCAAAGTTGTGGATTTAGTTTAGTTACAAAAATTTGCTAAAAGTCAAAATGTTTTTTTAAAATAGTTGAAAAACGTTTTGCTATTTCTTCCTTATCATTCCAATTATTATACTCAATTTTTACTTGAGTTTCTAGAAAAGTTGAGACTTCTGCCCAAGATTCAAAAGTAACTATCTGAGAAAGCACTTTTTCATATGTGCTTGTATCTCCGTCAAAAAGATTTTTGATAAAAGCGAGTCTGTCATTAAGGTCAATACTCAAATTTCTAGCAAAATGATCGTTAATGTTTTTAACTTCTGGAACCGTTTCTATATCCAATTTGGAATCTTTTGCTAAACTGTCTTTATTCTTAGGTTCAAAAGATGGTATCTCTTCAAAAGTTTCAAAAAGTTTTTCATAAGCATGAGGTTCAGGCATTTCAGTAACCATATTTTTAATCGTTTCCATCATGGGTGCAACTTCCAAATCTTCATCTTTAGAAATATCCTTTTCTTCATCTTCTCCAGTTAGAGACTCAAGAACTTCTTTAAGCTCGGCCTGTTGTTTTTTCCAAAGGTTTTTATCAAGTATCTCATGATCTAAAAACATTTTTTGAACAACAGAGAGTTCATATAGTTTTCGAATTTCAAGATGTGTTTTTTCATCATCCCACTGCTCTTGATGATCAATAACTTTTTTAGCCCATTTAAGTAATGCTATTTTTATTTTTTCTGTCATCGTTTTTAATACCTTTGTTTTTAGAGGCTTAGAAGTTCTCAAATATTACAGTAGAAAATTACAAAATGTTTTTAGAAAATTCTTTAAACGCTAAGAAACAATTTGGTTGGATAGAGGTAATCTGTGGTTCTATGTTTTCTGGTAAAACAGAAGAATTAATTCGCAGACTCAGGCGTTCTCAATTTGCAAAACAAAAAATTGAGATTTTTAAGCCAACCTTGGATTCTCGTTATGACACAGAAATGATTACATCGCACGATCAAAATCAAATTCATTCAACATCTGTCCCTGCAGCAGCAAATATTAGAATTTTAGCAAATGGCTGTGATGTAGTCGGTATTGATGAAGCTCAATTTTTTGATGACGAAATTATTCAAGTTTGTAATGATTTAGCTAACAGTGGAATTCGGGTAATTGTAGCTGGCTTGGATATGGACTACAAAGGAAATCCATTTGGACCAATGCCTGGACTAATGGCAACGGCTGAGCACGTTACTAAAGTTCATGCGATTTGCACTCAAACTGGTAATTTGGCTAATTACAGTCATCGAATTTCTTCTAATGAATCCATTGTTCACTTGGGTGAAAAAGATAGTTATGAACCTTTATCAAGGGAAGCATTTTTCAATGCTTATCATAAAAAGAATAATAAAGATTCATAGTCCTTGAATAAACTTAACATTTATCTAAAAAATCTAGATTACAATCTTAAAGTAATTCGAAACCAATTAAGATCAAATACATTGATCTTTGCTGTTGTCAAAGCTTGGGCATATGGCAGTGATATGATAAGAATTGCTAAACATTTGGAAAAATTAGATGTTGATTATTTAGCAGTGGCATATGCAGAGGAGGGTAGAATACTTCGTCAAGAGGGAATTAATTTACCTATACTTGTTTTTTACCCTCAATTAGACGGTTTAGAAACCATTATTGATTCTAACTTAGAACCCAGTTTATATAGTGCCTCATTATTAAAAAAATTCCACCAGCTACTTAAGCAAAAAAATAAAAAGTCATATCCTGTTCATATCAAATATAATACTGGCTTAAATCGTGTCGGTTTTAATCCTAATGAGGTTTCTTGGATTTTGGAACAATTTAAAAATAAACAGTTTGAATTAAAAAGTGTTTATTCTCATCTTGCTAACTCAGAATCAATTGTAAAAGACGTAAATAACAAGAAACAAATTGAGTCGTTTTTAAAATTGAAAAAAAAGCACGAAGATAATCCTCACTCCAATCCAAAATTTCATGTTCTTAATAGCTCAGGTATTTTTAAAAATAATGAGTATCAATTTGATGCTGTTAGATGTGGAATTGCACTTCATGGTTTTACAAATCATCCTGATTTGGACCAAAAGCTAAAACCTTTAGTCAGCCTTAATTCTTCAATTAGTCAAATACATAAAGTAAAAAAAGGTGAATATGTTGGCTATGATCTTGGTTGGAAAGCACCTAAAGATAGTATAATAGCAACTTTGCCAATTGGTCACGCAGATGGAATTGGTAGGCATTTTGGAAATGGAATAGCTAAAGTCCTAGTTAATGGTATAAAAGCATTTATTGTTGGAAATGTTTGTATGGATATGATAATGATTGATGTTACCGATATTCCTTGTAAGGAAGAGGACACAGTAATTATTTTTGGTCCTCGACACAGTGCATCCGAATTTGCAGAATCTGGTGGAACGATAAGCTATGAAATTTTATCTGGATTAGGGCCCAGAGTTAAACGTGTTTTTCATTCATAACAATCTCGTTTGTTATAAATAAAACAAACTGTTGTTTTTTGACTTTTATTTAGAAAGGGTTTGCTTGTAATTTATTAAGTAATACTTTTGATAAAAATTTATATGATGAAAGTAGCAATAGTAGGAGCAACAGGAATGGTAGGAAGGGTTATGCTCAGAGTGTTAGAAGAGCGAAAACTCCCTATTGATGAAATTCTTTTAGTTGCTTCAACACGTTCTGTTGGGAAAAAAATTAACTATCGCGGAAAACCACATAGTGTAATTGGGCTAGAAGAGGCAGTAAATGCTCATCCTAATATCGCTCTTTTCTCAGCGGGCGGAGAAACTTCTTTGGAATGGGCTCCGAAATTTGCAGCAGCTGGAACAACAGTGATTGATAATTCTTCTGCTTGGCGTATGGATTCAAACAAAAAACTTGTTGTCCCAGAAATTAATGCGGATTTATTGACGAAAAAAGATAAAATCATTGCAAATCCTAACTGTTCAACTATTCAAATGGTTATGGCTTTAGCACCACTCCACAAAGCTTTCAATATTAAACGGATAGTAATCTCAACCTACCAATCCATCACAGGAACTGGAGTAAAAGCCGTTGAACAATTAAGCAATGAGGCAAACGGTAAGGTAGGTGATATGGCATACCCCCATCCCATCTATGAAAATGCGCTTCCTCAATGTGATATTTTTATGGAGAATGATTATACAAAAGAAGAGATGAAGCTTGTAAATGAAACTCATAAAATTTTCAATGACTCATCTATTGGTATTACCGCTACAGCAATTCGGATTCCCGTTGTGGGTGGACATAGCGAATCAGTGAATTTAGAATTTAAAAATTCATTTGAAGTAAATGAAATTCGTTCGATTTTAGAACAAACCCGTGGAGTTGAAGTTCAGGATAATCCAAAAAAAAATATTTATCCAATGCCAATAGAAGCAAAGGGAAAAGACTCTGTTTTTGTAGGTCGTATAAGAAGAGATAAATCCATCAAAAATGGTTTAAATTTATGGATTGTTTCTGATAACTTGAGAAAAGGCGCTGCTACCAATACCATTCAAATTGCAGAATACCTAATTGAAAATAGGTTGGTTTAATAAGTCAAATAACTAGAGCAAAATATTTTGGCTCTATACTTCAAAAATTTTTTATAAATTTGCCGCTCAATTGCTAAGTTTTGGATGTGTTTAAAGAATTTACAATCCCTTTTGTGGGGCTTAAAGACGGAAAACACGAATTTTCTTTTCAAATTGATAATACGTTCTTTAAACATTTTGAGTTTACAGATTTCAATGATGCTTCGCTCGAGGGTAAATTAATTTTAAACAAAAAACCAACTTTTTTAGAATTGCATTTTGATGTTTTTGGAAGTGTTGATCTTATATGTGATGTATCAACTGAATCTTTTGAACATAATGTTAAAACTGAATTTGACCTAATTGTAAAATTTGGGATTCCTTCAGAAAATAATTCTGACGAAATACTAGTCATACCAGATGGAAGTTATCAAATTAATGTCGCTCAAAATTTTTATGAAATAGTGGTGCTTTCACTTCCATTAAAACGTGTCCATCCTGGAATAGAAGATGGGACATTAAAAAGTGAAATCCTCACAAAACTCAAAGAGTTAGAACCAAAAGAAAATAAGCTAGATGGGAAGAAAGATCCCCGTTGGAATAAATTGAAAGATCTTTTATAAAGATTAATAAAATAAATTATGGCACATCCTAAAAGAAAAATCTCTAAAACAAGAAGAAACAAAAGACGAACGCACTACAAAGCAGTCGATCAACAGATTTCTATCTGTTCTAAAACTGGAGAGTCTCACTTATATCATCGTGCTCATTGGCATGAAGGAAAGCTTTACTACAGAGGTAAAGTCCTTGTGGATGCAATCGAAACTGCAGATAGTTAATCATATAATTAATTACAAATATGCCCTCTTATTTTATAGAAGGGCTTTTTTATTATAATAATTTTATTTGCATTAAAAAACTACTATCTTCACTTATAATTATACTATCAAAGCTAGGATTTAGATGGACCTAGAGAAAAAAAAAGTTCTCAAAGCAGCAATCACAGCTTTGGGAGGATATATACCAGACACGATTTTATCTAACCAAAAATTAGAGCAAATGGTTGACACTAGCGATGAATGGATACAAAGCCGAACTGGTATTAAAGAACGAAGAATCCTCTCTGATAATAGCAAAGCAACTTCCTTCCTTGCAATTAAGGCTGCCCAGGATCTTATTTCAAAGAAAAAACTAGATCCAAAGACAATAGATCTTGTCATTGTTGCAACCATTACACCAGATATTCATGTAGCTGCAACAGCTGCTTATGTAACTTCACGTATTGGAGCAGTAAATGCCTTTGCATATGACTTGAATGCAGCTTGTTCAGGGTTTTTATATGGAATGAGCACTGCTGCAGCATATATAAGTTCTGGACGATACAAAAAAGTATTATTAATTGGGGCAGATAAAATGTCTTCTATTGTAGATTACACTGATCGTACCACCTGTATTATCTTTGGTGATGGTGGGGGAGCTGTATTATTTGAGCCCAGTTCAAGTGGATATGGATGGGAGGATGAATATTACAGAAGTAATGGAACTGATCGCATGTCGCTTAGAATAAAAGCTGGAGGTTCATTGTTCCCAACTAGTCAAGAAACACTAGAAAACGGGTGGCATAACATATATCAGGATGGAAAAACTGTCTTTAAATATGCCGTCGCAGAAATGTCTAATGTAACAGAAGAGATCATGAAAAGAAATGGGTTAGATGAACAAAGCTTAGATTACCTAATTCCACATCAAGCAAATAAAAGAATCATTGATGCTACATCAAAACGTTTAGCCCTTAGCAAAGAGAAGGTGTTAGTAAATATAGAGCACTACGGGAATACTACAGCAGCTACATTACCACTATTACTAAATGACTACGAAAACAAATTTACTAAAGGTGATAAGCTTGTATTTACAGCTTTTGGTGCTGGATTTACTTGGGGCGCTGCTCACCTTACATGGGCCTACTGAATCAAAAATTAACTATATATGAAAATTAAAGAAATTCAAAATCTTATAAAATTTGTTGCAAAATCTGGTGCTCAAGAAGTCAAACTTGAGATGGAGGATGTAAAAATTACAATCAAAACAGGGTCTGCTCCCAGTCAGATTGAGTCTGGAGGTTTAGTTCAACAAATACAAGCTGTCCCTACGCCAATTGTTAGTCAAATTCCAGTCCAAACAACTCCCATAACTCAGCAGGAGCCACCTAAAAATGAAGAAAAAACTGAAGAAAACGACAAGTTTATAACTATTAAGTCTCCAATTATTGGAACTTTTTACAGAAAAGCTGCTCCAGATAAACCTGCATTTGTAGAAGTTGGAGATACAATTAAAGAAGGTGGTATCTTATGTGTCATCGAAGCAATGAAGCTTTTTAATGAAATTGAATCTGAAGTTAGTGGAACAATTGTTAAAATTTTAATTGACGATGCCACCCCAGTTGAGTTCGATCAACCTCTATTTTTGATTAATCCTTCATAACATTTTATTATGTTCAATAAAATATTAATTGCAAATCGCGGTGAAATTGCCATGCGAATTATTCGTACTTGTAAAGAAATGGGGATTAAAACAGTTGCTGTTTATTCAAAGGCTGATGCAGATAGTTTACATGTTCGATTTGCTGATGAGGCAGTCTGTATTGGTCCTGCACCAAGTAACGAATCCTATTTAAAAATATCAAATATAATTGCTGCGGCTGAAATAACTAATGCTGATGCAATTCATCCTGGTTATGGGTTTTTATCTGAAAATTCAAAGTTTTCTAAGATATGTGACGAACATGAGATTAAATTTATAGGGGCATCGTCCTCAATGATTGATCAAATGGGAGATAAGGCTTCTGCAAAAGCAACTATGAAAGCAGCAGGTGTGCCAACAATACCAGGTTCAGAGGGATTGTTAGAATCATTAAATGAAGCTAAGAAAATTGCTAAAAAATTTGCTTATCCTGTTATGCTAAAAGCAACAGCCGGAGGGGGCGGAAAGGGAATGCGTGCTGTTTGGAAAGAAGAAGATCTTGAAAAAGCATGGGAAAGTGCTCGGCAAGAAGCTAAGGCAGCTTTTGGAAATGACGGAATGTACATGGAAAAATTAATTGAAGAACCGCGCCATATTGAGATCCAAATTGTGGGTGATTCAAAAGGAAAGGCTTGCCACTTGTCTGAACGTGATTGCTCCATTCAAAGAAGACATCAAAAGCTTACCGAGGAAACTCCCTCCCCATTTATGACAGATGCACTTAGAGAAAAAATGGGAAATGCCGCAGTGAAAGCAGCCGAATATATAAAATATGAAGGTGCAGGAACTATTGAGTTTTTGGTTGACAAGCATCGCAACTTTTATTTCATGGAAATGAATACTCGAATTCAGGTTGAACATCCGATTACAGAACAGGTCATTGATTTCGATTTAATATGTGAGCAAATTAAAGTCGCCGCGGGAGAAAAAATTTCAGGTAAAAATTATTTACCGAAGCTATATTCTATTGAATGTAGAATTAATGCTGAAGATCCAGAAAATGATTTCCGCCCCAGCCCAGGATTAATTTCAAATCTTCATCTACCTGGAGGACATGGTGTAAGAATTGATACTCATGTATATAGTGGTTATGTTATTCCGCCGCATTACGATTCTATGATAGCTAAGCTCATTACCACTGCTCAATCACGTGAAGAAGCAATTAGCAAGATGAAGCGTGCACTAGAAGAGTTTATTGTTGAGGGTATTAAAACAACAATTCCTTTTCATTTAAAATTAATGAGTGATCCAGCCTATTTGAGTGGAAAATACACAACCAAGTTTATGGAAACCTTCTCTATGGAAGACTAAAAGTTCTTAAGTCTCTTTTTAAAATTACTAATTAAACTTACCATTTTACTAAAAAATTATCCTTTTGGTTTGGTTTTAATATTTTCTGGCAAAACTCTAAACCCCATATTATAAAAAGTAAACCCAAAGATGTCAGAATATTGTTCAATTCTTTTTGAAACTGGAGTGCCAGAACCATGGCCCGCTTTAGTTTCTACTCGGATCAATACAGGATTTTCACCATTTTGTTTTTCTTGTAGTTCAGCAGCAAACTTAAATGAATGTGCTGGTACTACACGGTCGTCGTGATCTGCTGTTGTTATTAAAGTTGCAGGATAATTCGTCTCGTTTGTTACGTTATGAACCGGAGAATATCCCCTAAGGTATTCAAACATTTCTTTAGAGTCTTCCGATGTTCCATAATCATAGGCCCAACCTGCGCCAGCAGTAAACTTATGATATCTTAACATATCCAATACCCCTACTGCTGGAAGAGCAACTTTCATTAATTCAGGCCTTTGAGTCATAGTTGCACCAACTAGTAGGCCTCCATTAGACCCTCCCCTAATAGCTAAATAGTCTGGGCTAGTGATGTTTTTTTCGATCAAATATTCAGCGGCTGCAATAAAATCATCAAAAACATTCTGTTTTTGTTGTTTAGTTCCCGCTTTATGCCATTCTTTTCCATATTCACCACCCCCTCTTAAATTTGGAACTGCATAAACTCCTCCTTGTTCCATCCAAACAGCATTAGCTATACTAAAAGAGGGACGCAAACTGATATTAAAACCTCCATAACCATATAGTATTGTCGGGTTTTCACCATTATACTCAACATCTTTTTTTCGTGTAATAATCATTGGTATTTTTGTACCATCAGCCGAGTTATAGAAAATTTGTTCAGAAACGTATTGATGAGAATCAAAATTTATATCTGGTTTCCAAAATTCCTCTGATTTTTTTGTTTTCGGGTCATATGAGAAGATTATCCCTGGTGAATAGTAGTTTGTAAAACTATAGTACAAAGTTTTGTCTTCAATTTTTCCATTCCATCCTCCAGCTGTTCCAATTCCTGGAAGTTCTATTTCTCCCATATTATTTCCTTCTGTATCATACTGATAAACTTTGGTAATTACATTTTCTATGTAACGAGCAAAGAAATAACCTCCTCCACTAGTAGGAGAAAGAACGTGTTCAGTTTCTGAAATAAAATCTTTCCAATTTTTTTCTTGTGGATCTTTTGCATTAACGGTTATAACCTTTTGATAGGGAGCATTACTGTTAGTAACAATATATAGCTTGTCCCCATTAGCATCTAGTAAATAGCTATCAGTATTGTAATTATTATCAACCCTTAGCAAAGGGCTATTAGAACGACTCAAGTCTTTCAAATAGCTAATATTTCCCGATGTAGTTTTAGAAGCTGAGATAAAAAGATAATTCCCATCATCAGTAACTGATCCACTAACATAACGATGTTTTTGATCTAAACTCTCGCCATAAATCAAAACATCTTCCGATTGTGATGTTCCTAATTTATGATAATATAACTTGTGCTGATCTGTCATTTGGCTTAGCTCACTTCCTTCGGGTTTGTCATAACTAGAATAGAAAAAGCCTTCATTTAATTTCCATTGAATGCCACTAAATTTAATATCTACCAGAGTGTCTTCAATAATTTTTTTATCCGCTGCATCCATTACAATTATTTTTCTCCAATCACTGCCCCCCTCACTTATAGAGTAGGCTGCAATTTGTCCATTTTTAGAAAAGTTCAAGCCTGACAAAGAGGTTGTCCCATCTTCAGAGAATGTGTTTGGATCTAAAAATATTTCAGCTTCAAAACCTTCTTTCTCACGATAAATGACATATTGGTTTTGCAAACCGGTATTTTTATAATAGTAAGTATAGTCCCCTTCTTTAAAAGGTGCCGTTACCCTTTCATAGTCCCACAATTCTTCTAATCTATTTTTTATCTGCCCTCTGAAGGGAATATTTTTTAAGTAAGAAAAGGTGGTTTCGTTTTGCTTGTCAACCCAGTTTTTTGTGTCTTCAGCATTATCGTCTTCAAGCCAACGATAATTATCAATAACTTCAACACCAAAATAATTGTCAGCTTCAGGATTTTTTTTACTTATAGGATAACTAATGTTTTGTGAATCCCATTGACATGAAAAAATAAAAAATGTTATAACAAGTGAATAAATTTTTGAAATCATATTTTAATATTAAAAACGAAAAATATATTTTTATTAAAATAAAAATATTTTATTCAGACAATACCGATTAAATTAAAAATTATGATTACACAGGAAGAAGTAAAAAAAATTCAAAATACATGGGGAGAAGGAGTTGTAAAAATTGGATCATTAAAACATAACAGAATAGAATGTGAAAAATTTACAAGTGAATTTCTTGATAATCTTTATGCGTTTGAAATAGGTAATGTTCTATTTAAGCCTACAAAATGTGCAATAGAACAGTTTAGACCGACAAAATCTGAAGCTCTTTCGTATTTTATTGCAGGAGATGACAGGGCTTGTGATGAAGACAAAGGATTTGCAATACAGCCTTGGACTAAAGTGAGATTTGAAAATAGTGGCTTTATATTAGAAGAAGACCGGGCTCTTTCAATGGGAAACTATTTTTTTACAGACCTTAATGGAGATGAAGCTAAAGTAGAATATACATTTGGTTATAAATTGATAAATGGAAAGTTGAAAATTGATTTACATCATTCTTCATTTCCTTATACTGGTTAGAATTGTTTTTTGAAAGTTAAAAAGAAGACATTTTCATCTTTTTTAATTATTAGTTTTAAAGAGGCTTTATAAGTGTTTTAATTTTTTCAGTACTTTACATTAAAACTACTGTCATACAAATGAAAATTTAAAACATGACTAAGCGTTTTACAGAAGCTTTCCCGCTGATTGTTTCTGTTTTTGCAATCGGTGGCTTAATTTATCCTCCTTCAATTACTTGGTTTAGTGGCTCACTAATCACAATAGGCTTAGGAGGCATAATGCTTGGAATGGGACTCACCCTTAAAGCTTCTGATTTTATCCAAGTATTACGCTATCCTAAATGGGTGTTAGTTGGACTCGGTTTACAGTTCTTAGTGATGCCCATTTTAGGTTGGGGGCTTGCCCAACTATTTGAATTACCTCCTCTTTTTGCTGTGGGAATGATTTTAGTTGCTTCTTGTCCAGGAGGTACAGCTTCTAATGTCATTGCCTATTTGGCTAAAGCAGAGGTTGCATTATCGGTAAGTATGACTGCTTGTTCTACCCTAGCTGCTATTATAATGACTCCATTTTTGACTTTGCAGCTTTCGGGAAGTTATTTAGAAGTACCGACTGCTGGATTATTTTATAGCACTTTAAAAGTAGTCTTTTTACCTGTTTCATTAGGGGTACTTTTAAATCAATATGTGCCAAAAATTGTCTCTAAAATTATCCCTTTTGCACCTCCTTTTGCCGTACTTTTAATTTCTTTAATTGTGGGAAGTATTGTGGGTCAAGGAAAGGAGGTCATTTTGGATTCCGGGTTCAGTTTACTTCTTGCACTTATGAGTTTACATTTCTTGGGTTTTATTATAGGGTTTTTAATAAGTTTTATTTTATTCAAAAACTGGAAAATAGCTAAAACGATTTCAATAGAAGTGGGGATGCAAAATTCAGGATTGGGTGTTGTTTTAGCAAGAGAAAACTTTAGTAGCCCACTAGTTGCTATTCCAGCAGCTCTGTCAAGTTTAATTCACTCGCTCTTAGGTAGCTTTTTTGTTGTGCTTTTTAAGAATAAAAACTGATTATTGTTTCAGGTTTTTAAATTCTCTTCGTTTCAAAAAAATTAGGCGTGCTTGATTGATGGCATTATAAAAGGAATTTGGATTAGCTTTTCCTTTTCCAGCAATATCCAATGCAGTCCCATGATCTGGAGAAGTTCTAATATGGTCTAAGCCAGCTGTAAAGTTAACTCCTTCCCCAAAAGAAATTGTTTTGAAAGGGATCAATCCTTGATCATGATACATTGCTAAAACAGCATCAAATTCTTGATATGATCTATTGCCAAAAAATCCGTCAGCTGCAAAAGGTCCAAAAACCATTTTACCCCTCTCAAAAAGTTTTTTTATTAATGGGCTAATTAGATTGTCATCCTCTTTCCCAATCACTCCATGATCCCCAGAATGAGGATTAATCCCCAAGACTGCAATTTTAGGTTTTAATATACCAAAATCTTTTTTTAAGCTCTTTTCTAAAAGCAAGATTTTGTTTTCTATCCTCTCGGCAGTGAGATAAGATGTTATATCGCGTAGAGGTATATGATCACTTGCCAATGCTACTTTAAGTTTATCTGTAATCATAAACATTAAGCTTTCGCCTTGAAATTCTTGATTGAGATAATCTGTATGTCCTGGGAATTTAAAATCTTCTGATTGAATATTTTTTTTGTGAATTGGTGCTGTTACAAGAACATCCACTAAACCTTTTTTTAAAGCTAGAGTTGCTGCTTCTAATGAGCTTATAGCAAAAGATCCTGCTTTGGAGCTTTCTATACCATACGAAATTGAAAAAGGCTTGTTCCATGTTGATACAATATTCAACTTACCATCATTTGGCTTCTTTAGATTTGTAAGAGAACATACATTGGTGAGTATCCCAAGCTTTTTTTGTTCTTCAATAAAATTCTTCGGGTGAGCAAAAACAATTGGGATAAAAAAATCATAGATTTTTTTGTTCTGGAAAGTTTTTAATATAATCTCAAAGCCAATACCATTTGGGTCTCCAACTGAAATTCCTACTCTTATTTTATTCGATTTTAACACCTAAGCAACTTTTGTATTATTTTTGGAACAAATGTAATTAATTATAGGCGCATGTTTACGGGAATTATAGAAGCATTTGCAAAGGTAAATGCTTTGAAAAAAGAGGGAGAAAATTTACATATCGAATTAGAAAGTAAATTAGCAACAGAACTAAAAATTGATCAAAGTGTTTCTCATAACGGTGTTTGTTTGACTGTTGTTGCTAGAGATAATAAATTTTACACCGTTACAGCAATAAAGGAAACTTTAGAAAAAACTAATTTAGGTCTGCTTAAAGTGGGCGATTTAGTTAATTTTGAGAGAGCCATGCAGCTTGGAAGTAGGCTTGACGGTCACATTGTTCAAGGGCATGTAGACCAAACAGCAAAATGCATTGCTGCTGAAGCTTTAGATGGAAGTTGGAAATATACCTTTGAATATGACAGTATTCCTGAAAATATAACAATAGAAAAAGGATCCATTACCGTTAATGGGGTCAGTTTGACCGTGGTTAATTCTAAAAACAATAGTTTTTCTGTTGCAATAATTCCCTATACTTATGAAAATACAAATTTTAAGGACCTTAAAGTTGGAAAAATCGTAAACTTAGAATTTGATTTAATTGGAAAATATATTTCAAAACTATATTTGAAGCGTTAATTTTTTTAACTTGGGAAAAACATTAGTAAAATGAATTTCCTTGAACTCGCAACGCTATTACTCCTTCTTGCATCATTATTCTCAATTATAAACCTTCGTTTATTAAAACTACCTCAAACAATCGGATTGATGGTCTTAGCTATTTTCCTGTCTGCAGGAGTTTTGATAGCAGGACAGATTTCACCAGGTTTTTTGGATTTTGCAACATCATTAACAGAACAATTTGACTTCAGTGTCTTATTGATTGATGTAATGCTGCCCTTCTTACTATTTGCTGGAGCTATAAGTGTAAATGTTCATGAACTTTTGAAAGATAAATTGACAATTCTGTTATTAGCAAGTTTTGGAGTTATCTTTTCAACATTTGCTGTTGGAACAGGACTTTATTGGTTGATAGGGCAACCCATTTTTGGTCTTTCCGAATTAGGTTTAAATTATGTTGACTGTTTACTTTTTGGTTCTCTTATTGCACCTACTGATCCAATAGCTGTTTTAGCTATGGTGAAAAAAATGAATCTTTCCTCTGTTACTGAAACACGTATTGCTGGAGAATCATTATTTAATGATGGTATTGGGGTTGTTGTTTTCCTTACCCTTTTGAGTATAAAGGCAGAAGGAATCGACAATGTTACTATTCAAAGTGTTGGTTCTCTTTTTGCTACAGAGGTAGTAGGAGGAATTGCTCTTGGAGCAGTTATGGGATTTCTTGGGATGAAATTGGTCAAGTATATTGAAAACGAACATGTAGAATTAGAAGTTTTAATTACTCTTTCTCTTGTTCTTCTTGTCCCGGTTATCTCTCATGTTTTTCATTTTTCAGCGGTACTCGGTGTTGTGGTAATGGGATTATTTTTAAATCAAAATATTGATGGGGATGATAAGCAAGAAGGAATTCAGAAGGTTATGGGCGATTATGTTTATAAATTTTGGCATCTGCTTGATGAAACTTTGAATGCTATCCTCTTTATCTTAATTGGGCTTGAGATTATTCCCATTCTTCAAAATTTTGATATTTCCTACTTTCTAATCGTATTAATTGTAATAGTAGTAGTTGTTGTTTCACGAGGTGTTGGGGTATTTTTACCCATAAAAATATTATCCCTGAAAAAAAGTTTTGAAAAAAATACTGCACTTATAATAACTTGGGGTGGACTTCGCGGAGGCTTAAGTATCGCCCTAGCACTTAACCTACCTGATGCAATAGGTGATGGAAAAGACTTAATTTTAATATTAACATACGGCGTAGTTTTATTTACAATTTTAGTTCAAGGATTGACCCTCAAAAAAATTGTGAAATAATTTGATAACAACTGAGCCTGTAGTTATATTTGAATGATAGTTCGTGCTGTGACAACAGTAAAGTTTAACTAAATATGAAAGGAGGTGTCTATGTTTTATTATAACCATTTAAGGGATTCGAGACAGCAGATACCCACAACTGTGGTGCTGTAGCTTTCCTTATCTATATACAAAGCGGATCGATGGATCCGCTTTTTTTTCATTATGCAACAAATCCCTAAAGCAGATTTAAATGAATTTCTTTCTAACAATAAGAAACAAAAAGAGTCTTTTGTTAATAAAATAGGAGAAGCATTTCAGGAAATTGGTTTTCTGGCTTTAAGAGGCCATTTTCTAGATGATAAACTTCAAGATTTACTTTATAAAGAAATCCAATCTTTTTTTGAACTTTCAAATGAAATTAAATTCAATTATGAAATTAAAGGAGAAGGAGGACAAAGGGGTTATACAGGTTTTGGAAAAGAGCATGCTGCTGGAAGATCAGTCGGAGATTTAAAGGAATTTTGGCATTTTGGCCAAGATTTAAAATCTAAACCTTATCTAAAAGAGAAATATCCTGAAAATATATCAGTGAAAGAACTCGATAACTTTAATAAAGTAGGAAACTTAGTTTTTCTTAAACTTGAAAAAACAGCAAAATATATACTTCAAGCTTTAGCACTTTACCTGAAATTAGATGAATTCTATTTTGATAAGTTTATTAATGGAGGTAATTCTATCCTTAGAGCTATTCACTATCCACCTATCACTAAATCTCCAAAAAAAGCTGAGCGCGCTGCAGCTCACGGGGATATAAATCTAATAACTCTATTAATGGGGGCTCAAGGAGGAGGTTTACAAGTTTTGAATCGGAAAAATCAATGGATTGATGCTGTCGCAAAACCTAATGAATTAATGATTAATATCGGTGATATGCTTTCACGCTTGACTAATAATCTAATGCCTTCAACTATTCATCGAGTGGTAAACCCTCCAAAAGAAACTTGGGGTAATTCTAGATATTCTTTACCGTTTTTTATGCATCCTATCCCTGAAATGCCTCTTAATTGTATTCCTCACACCATAGATGAAAATCATCCGAAAAAATTTGAGGATATTCTTGCAGGAGATTTTTTACATCAGCGTTTGATTGAACTGGGGTTAATTAAAAAGTAGTTTGTCCTTTTTAAGCTCATCTAATACTGACCTTCCTAGAGCTGCTAAAAAAGGAATTCCAATCTGATCTGATTCATAAATATCATCATTGAATATCTTGTTTTCATTAACTAGAATAGTTGCTGTTAAGAAGAATTCAATCTCATTTTTTTTATCTTTTATGTAAGCAACATCTGTTATCGTCCCATAAGCGTCCCCAACTTTGTTATAAATTCTAATTTCTGGATTCATAATATCTTTTTTATCTCCGTAAATAAAAAATTTCACATAGCTGTCCCAATAATTTTTCCTATTGTAATCTGGATAATTGCTTTCTAGTGTAGTTCTGCTCATCCAATATTTCAGAAAATTGTAATCCTCAGTTGTTAAATTGAAACGTTCTTTTTTTTGGAAAGCTTCAGGAAAAATAATCCGTTTCATAATACCTTCAAGATTGCGTATTGAAATTCTATTTTTCTTTTCAAAATTCATTGGTTCATAAATGATATTTTCTAATTCCACATATCCTATACCTTTTAGAACGCCTTTCAGGTTTTGAGGTGGTAATTGAAATTCTGCTTTTATAGAAGGTTGATAATAAATTATTTTTTTATTATCCCCAAAAAAGGTGTACTCCCAAGTATTTTGATTGTCAGCTCCAATGAGAAATTTATGATTGATTTGAGTTTTGTTTAACCCCTTTTTTATTAATTGCCTGTTAATATAGTCAGTTCCTAAAAAATCAAACAAATAATTATATGCGTCATTGTCACTAACTAAAAAAATTTTTTTAATTAAGTGATTTACAGTTACAATTCCCTTTTTTTGTGTTGAGTCTCTATCTACAATTGTTTCTCCATCCTTATTGCGTATATAAAAGGGGGTGTCCCCAGAAATTGGAATTCCCTTAGCCTTAAGTGAATTTAATTTTTGAAGGGCAAGAATGGCTATTGGAAGTT
>CABYBK010000022.1 GCA_902517245.1 uncultured Bacteroidota bacterium
TGGGTTTATAGAAGTAGATGATTTTCCTCAAACATTTGGAGTATCATCAATTTATTTTGCAAAAAAACCTTAAATATTATAATAACGTATTTTTCTTACTTTTTTGTCTACTGGCAAATAGTTTATTAGCACAATATCCTAATGTTAAAGAACGAATTATATATCTTCCTAATTTTGACAAGCGTCCAGTTCATTATGGATATTTTCTAGGAATAAACCAATATGATTTCAAATTTGAGTATGTAGATAGTTATTATAAAGATTTAATGCTTCAGGATATATCCGTGAGTCAAAAAAAGGGATTTAATGTTGGCCTCATTGGTGACTTGAGGATTAATGATTACTTCAATATTCGTTTTGAACCAGGGCTTTACTACAACTCAAGAGAATTAACTTATCCCGAGTATCCTGAATTTAAAAAAGAATCAGATCGTGTTCGAGATGTTAAATCAACTTATATTCACCTTCCTATTTATCTAAAAATTAATGCAAAGAGGATAAATAATTTTCGTCCATTTTTACTTGCCGGTTTTTCAACAGATTTTAATTTGTCTAGCAATGCGAAAAATTCAGATGATAATGCCAGTAATGTTTTTAGAACTTCATCAAAAAATTTAAATTATGAATTAGGTATAGGGTTTGAATTTTACCTCTACTATTTTAAATTTTCACCATCTTTTAGAGGGATATTCTCATTTCAAAATGAACTAATGCAAGATGAGGTTGGTGAATTAAGTCCATGGACAGGAAATATAATTAATATGTTTAGCAGAGGCATTTCTCTTATAATCACATTTGAGTAATTATTTATGGCCTGTAAATTTCACCTAAAAAAATTGCTGCAGCAACAGAAACATTTAAACTTTCTGCACCTTTTTCTACTCGATAGTTTGGAATAGCTAAACTGTGATCTATTATACTTTTGATCTCTTGAGAAAGTCCGTGAGATTCACTACCAAAGATATAACTTGCTGACTTAGGAAGTTGAATTGAGTAAATAGATTTTCCTTCACTCTCTGCACCAATAATAGGTTTGTTTAGAGATTTTAAATATTTGGAAAGATCATCTTTATAATAGCAAGTTACACGAACTAATGAGCCCATTGAAGATTGAACAGTTTTAGAATTAAAACAATCAACAGTACTTAAACTACATAGTAATTCATTTATACCAAACCAATCACAAAGGCGTATTATAGTTCCTAAGTTTCCTGGATCCCTTATTCCATCAGCGGCAATTGTGATTTTAGAAACCCTATTTGACAAAAATTTTGGAATTTCAAAAACCCCTAAAACAGGGCTAGGATTTTTAAAATGGGTAATTCTACTCATGTCTGTAAAATCGATCTTCTGTGCTTTAGGGTGGAAATTATCATTAACTGAAAATAAATTTTTACAAAACCATGATGCATCAAGAAATTCTCTTACTGTTTTTTCTCCTTCTGCAACAAAAAGACCCTTTGCTAAACGATATTTTTTATGTTTTAATTGAAGGATTTGTTTTAGTTGAGCCTTGGTGACCATAAAAATGACTTATTTTTGAGATTATAATTTAGATTAATGTCTCGCCTTTTTTCAAAATTAATCATTCTAGCTATTACCACCTCAACTTTCTTTGGCTGTTCTGGTACAAAGGCTTTTAAAAATAAAAACCCAATCATCGATCGCATTGAGGTTTATGAAGAAAATCGCTTATTAAAAAATAATCCCGTTAATTTCATTATTACTACAAATACAAATAAAAAAATTTTTGGTATTCCTGTTGGTAAAATTCTTTACGAGACTGCACACCCTGAACCAAAAAAAAAATTTAGTGACTGGATTGATAAAAAAGAAAATCGAAGAAAACATTTGAAAAATTTGATTTCAAATAAGCAAATACTGGCACTAAGTAATTATAGTGAAAATTTTAATAAATGGCTTAAAAAAACAGGACAGCCCCCTTCAATACTTGACACTATCGCTCTTGCAAATTCAAAAAAAAGAATCATTCAGTATTATAAAAATCTTGGCTATTATGATGTTCAAGTTAAAGCACAGAAATATCAGATCAATAAAAATAAAATTATTTTAAAATATCATATAAAACCCAATGAAAAATACCTTATAGACTCTCTAAACTATACAATCCAATCTTCTGAGCTTGATAATATTTTAAAAGAAAACCTAGATGGTCAAATAATAAAAAAAGGAGATCCATTTGAAATCAATAAATTTGAAGCAGAACGTGAACGCTTATTCTTGTTATTCAGAAATAATGGAATTTATAATTTTCAACAAAACAGTATTCAATTTACTGCTGCTATCGACAGTACAGGTCAAGACTTAAAAATTCCAGTTAATATTAGGATTGAAAATATTAGACAAAGATTAAATGACACATTAATAGAAATTCCGTATTCTAAACACAAAATAAAAGATGTTGCTGTTTATGTAAACAACGGAAATCTAGAAGATAATTCATCGCAATATTCGGATTCCATTTTCTATAATAATTTGAATATATTCAGTAAAGGAAAGTTAAAATACCGACCGAAAACAATAACATCTGGAATTTCGATTAAAGCAGGAGAATTATATAGTGATAAGGATCGTAATTTAACGTATCGTTATTTTACTAATCTTAAAAATTTTAAATATCCTAGTATAAATTACTCCCTTATTCCAGGTGAAGAAAATGCGCTTCATGCTTCGATTTTTTTAAATCCTAAAGAGCGGTTTTCACTCGGTTTTGACTTAGATTTGTCACATTCAAATATTCAGGATTTTGGGATTGGACTTGGAGGAGGTTTAGGGATAAGAAATGTTTTTCGAGGTGCTGAATTACTAGAATTGAATATAAAAAATACTTTAGGAGCCTCACGAGATATTGCACAACGAGGCGATCAATTCTTTAATTTATATGAATTAGGAGCTGATTTAAAATTAAGTGTTCCAAAACTTCTTATCCCTTGGGTCAAAACAAATTGGACAGCTTTACCGATGTTGGGTAAAACAGAAATTATACTTGGAACATCTCTTCAAGAAAATATTGGTTTAGATAAGCAATTTTTTAAAGGAGTTTATCAATTTGATATTAGATCTAGCAGTAAAAAAAGAATTCAATTTAAATTAATTGACCTTGAATTTGTAAACAACAGAAACTTATCTAATTATTTTAACGTTTATAGAAATTCTTATGATCGTTTAAATCAAATAGCAAAAAACTTCAATAATAATGAAAATATAATAGATTCTTCCGGGAGTCTTTTAATTCCTGAGGGGACTTCAGAATTTATAGAAGCTGTTCTAAACAATAGGACTAATCTAAATTTTGAAGATGAAGATTTTAGAATAGTTAATACAGTCAAAGAAAGATTTGATCGCCTATCAGCAAACAATTTAATACTAGGCTCTTCTTTTAGCCTAAATCTAAACAGCCAAGAAAGTATATTTGATGAAAAATTTTATCAATTCCGATGGAAATTAGATTGGGTTGGCAATTTACTAAATCAATTTTTGACGAGTTTTAGTAATGTTAAAAATGAGAATAATCAAAATACATTAGGAGGCGTAAGTCCATCTCAATATATCAAAACAGAAATTGATTTTATCAAACATTGGCCTTTTGGTAGAGAACGTGTATTTGCTTTTCATGGTTTTGCTGGTATTGCAATTCCTTATGGAAATTCAACTAATATGCCTTTTTCAAGATCATATTTTTCAGGAGGTGCAAACGATAATAGGGCATGGAAAGCATATAAACTAGGGCCGGGAAGTAGCAATAATATTAATGAGTTTAATGAAGCTAATTTTAAAATTGCTTTTAATTTAGAATATCGTTTTCGAATTACAGGGCCACTTAAAGGTGGTCTATTTATTGATTTAGGTAATGTATGGAATATTTTTGATGATGTTGAAGATGATGACATGCGATTTGAAGGTCTTGAAGACTTGTCCGAAATTGCAATCGGATCCGGTTTTGGTCTTCGTTATGACTTTGATTTTTTTGTTTTCCGATTTGACACTGGTTTTAAAACCTATAATCCAGCACTCCCAGAAGGAGATAGATGGTGGAACGAATTTAATTTTAAGAATGCTGTTTTTAATATCGGTATAAATTATCCATTCTAAAATCAAATAAGTTTCTATTTTTGCTGCAAATTAAGATCAATGAGTTATTCTATCCCATCTGGAGTTATTACTGGAAATAAAGTTCAAGAAGTTTTTAAACTTGCTAAGGAAAAAGCTTTTGCACTTCCTGCTGTAAATGTTATTGGAAGTAATTCCATTAATGTTGTTTTAGAAACTGCAGCAGAACTGAACAGTCCTGTCATTATTCAATTTTCTAATGGTGGCTCTCAATTTAATGCTGGAAAAGGTCTCTCAAACCAAAATCAAAAAGCCGCAATTGCAGGAGCAGTTGCTGGTGCTAAACATATACATGAAATAGCCGAAGCTTATGGAGCAAGTGTAATACTCCACACTGATCACTGTGCAAAAAATTTACTCCCCTGGATTGATGGCTTATTAGATGCTAGTGAAACTTATTTCGCACAGCACGGTAAATCCTTATTCAGTTCACATATGCTCGATCTTTCAGAAGAGCCAATAGAAGAAAATATTAGTATTTGTAAAAAATATTTGAAACGAATGTCTAAAATGAGTATGACTCTGGAAATTGAACTTGGTATTACAGGTGGTGAGGAAGATGGGGTAGACAACAGTGATGTTGATGTATCAAAACTTTATACTCAGCCTGAAGAAGTCGCTTACGCATATGAAGAATTGAATAAAATTAGTGGTCAATTCACTATTGCAGCTGCTTTTGGTAATGTCCATGGAGTTTACAAACCTGGAAATGTAAAATTGACTCCTAAAATTTTAAAAAATTCTCAAAAATTCATCTCAGAAAAATATAATCTTCCAGAAAACTCAGTTGACTTTGTCTTCCATGGTGGCTCGGGATCAACACAGGAAGAAATTAAAGAATCTATTGGATATGGTGTTATCAAAATGAATATAGATACAGATCTTCAATTTGCCTTTACTGAAGGTATACGAGACTATATGAACAATAACATTGAATACTTAAGAAATCAAATAGGCAATCCTGAGGGTACAGATCAACCTAATAAAAAATATTACGACCCTAGAAAATGGCTACGGCTTGGTGAGGAGACATTTAAGACACGTCTTAAAAAGGCCTTTAAAGACTTAAATAATATAAATACTCTTTAATATAACATAATTTATATCTTTGGTTAAAACGAGCATATGAGTTGGTTTAAACGAAGCGAGAAAGGTATTCAAACCAAAACGGAGGAAAAAAAGGACATTCCAAGAGGACTTTGGTATCAAACTCCAACGGGTAAAATAATTGAAACCAAGGAACTTGCTGAAAACAAATACGTTAGTCCAGAGGATGACTACCATGTTCATATCGGAAGTAAAGAATACTTTGAGATTTTGTTTGATGAAAATACATTTAAAGAATTCAATGCAGAATTAAAATCTGAAGACTTTTTAAAATTTGAAGATTCTAAAAAATATATCAATAGACTTAAAGACGCTCATAAAAAAACAGGTTTATACGATGCAATCAGAACTGCAGTAGGACCATCTAAAGGTAAAAAAATCGTCGTTGCCTGTATGGATTTCAGATTTATTGGAGGATCTATGGGTTCAGTAGTAGGTGAAAAAATTTCTAGAGCAATAGATCACTCAATTAAACATAAATTACCTCTAGTAATTATATCCAAATCAGGTGGTGCAAGAATGATGGAATCAGCAACCTCTCTAATGCAAATGGCAAAAACTGCAGCAAAACTAGCTCAACTTGCAGAAGCTAAAATTCCATATATTTCATTATGTACTGATCCAACTACAGGAGGAACTACAGCTTCTTATGCAATGTTAGGTGATATTAATATAGCTGAACCAAAAGCATTAATTGCTTTTGCAGGGCCTAGAGTGGTGAAAGATACAACAGGAAAAGAATTACCAGAAGGATTTCAAACTAGTGAATTTCAGCTAGAAAAGGGATTTCTAGATTTTATTTCTCATCGAAATGAATTAAAGAATAAAATCAATCTATATATTGATTTAATATTAAATCATCCTATTAGACAATAAATTCCGAGCTTCATAATTTATTTTTTTATTGTTTTACATTGGTTTAATTGTATATTTGCCAACCACTTTGATAGTGTTTACATAAAAATCATTAAAATTAATATTGGCATGTATAATTCAAAAGAAGTAAAAGAAAATATTTTTAAAGACTACGGTAAATCAAAAAAAGACACTGGATCTACCGAAGGCCAAATAGCACTTTTCACTCATCGTATTCAACATTTATCGGAACATCTTAAAAACAATAGAAAAGATTTTAATACTGAGCGATCACTAGTACATCTAGTGGGAAAGCGAAGGAGTCTTTTAAATTATTTAAAATCGAAAGATATTTTAAGATACCGTGAAATAGTTAAAAAACTAGGATTACGTAAGTAAATTTAGTTTTTATTTTATATACAAAAATTGAATCTTAGTTTTTCATTGGTTGCAACAATACACAACAAAGATTTTAACCAAAAAAATGAAAAATGATTCCAAAAACATATACACAAGAAATTCGTCTTGATGACGGTAGAACTATTACTATAGAAACAGGCAAGCTAGCAAAACAAGCTGATGGTTCTGTAGTTGTTAGAATGGGAGACTGCATGCTCCTTGCAACTGCTGTATCTGCAAGAAAAAATAGCCCTGTAGATTTTTTACCACTAACAATAGATTACAGAGAAAAATTTGCTGCTGCTGGGCGATTTCCAGGAGGTTTTTTCAAACGTGAAGCCCGACCAAGTGATCAGGAAGTACTTACAATGAGACTTGTTGATAGAGTTTTACGCCCACTTTTCCCAAAAGATTATCATGCAGAAACACAAGTTATGATACAACTCATGTCCCATGATGACAATGTTATGCCCGATGCATTGGCGGGTTTAGCTGCATCAACAGCAATTCAACTTTCTGATATTCCATTTGAATATCCAATTTCTGAAGTGAGGGTAGCAAGAGTAGATGGAATGTTTGTTATTAATCCAAGTAAAAATCAACTAGATTTATCTGATATAGATATTATGATTGGTGCTAGTGCAGATTCTGTTGCTATGGTTGAAGGTGAATTTGATGAAATATCAGAAGAAGAGATGCTGGACGCAATTGCATTTGGTCACGAAGCGATTAAAGAACAAATAAAAGCTCAAATTGCATTGACAAAAGAAGTAGGATTAAAAGAAACTCGAACCTACGAAGAAGAAGATAACGACGAATCATTAGAAAGTCAGATTCAAAAAGCTACTTATCAAAAGTACTATGAAGTCGCTAAAAAAGGGCTTTCTAAATCTGAACGCTCAGAACAATTTTCGGAAATAAAAGAAGAATCGAAAGCTAGTTTTTCAGAACAGGATCAGGAAGAAAAAGGAGACTTAATTTCTAAGTATAATAATAGCGTACAAAAAAAAGCTGTTCGGGATCTTGTTCTTGAGGAAGGAATTCGTCTTGACGGAAGAAAAACTAGTGATATTAGACCCATTTGGTGCGAAATTGATTATCTACCTTCTACTCATGGCTCAGCTATATTTACACGAGGAGAGACTCAAGCATTAGCTACGACAACGCTTGGAACTTCAAGAGAAGCAAATATGATTGATTCACCTTCATATCAAGGAGAAGAAACTTTTTATTTACATTATAATTTTCCTCCTTTTTGTACTGGAGAAGCAAGACCTCTTAGAGGAACATCAAGACGTGAAGTTGGACATGGTAATTTAGCTCAGCGTGCTCTAAAGAAAGTTATACCGGATAATTGCCCATATACTGTTCGAGTTGTATCGGAGGTACTTGAATCTAATGGTTCGTCTTCCATGGCGACAGTATGTGCTGGGACTATGTCATTAATGGATGCAGGAGTTCAAATTAAAAAACCTGTTTCAGGAATTGCAATGGGTTTGATTACAGACGGAGATCGTTTTGCAGTACTATCGGATATTTTAGGTGATGAAGATCATTTAGGCGACATGGACTTTAAAGTGACTGGTACAGCTGACGGTATAACTGCATGCCAAATGGATATAAAAATCAAGGGTTTGCGTTTCGATATTATGACTAAAGCATTAAACCAAGCTAGAGAGGGAAGACTACACATATTAAAGCACCTAACTGAAACTATTTCCAGTCCTAACAATGAAGTCAAAGAACATGCACCAAAGATGATTACTAGACGTATTCAAAATGAATATATAGGTGCTTTAATCGGACCAGGTGGAAAAGTTATTCAAGAACTACAAAAAGAATCAGGTTGTACAATTGTTGTAAATGAAGACTCAGTAACTGAGGAGGGAATTATTGAAATTCTAGGAACATCTCCTGAAGGTATTGCTATGGTCGAATCAAAAATTGATTCAATCACATTTAAACCAAAAGTAGGAAATACATATGAGGTAAAAGTTATTAAAATGCTAGATTTTGGGGCTGTTGTTGAATACACAGAAGCACCAGGAAATGAAGTGTTGCTTCATGTTAGTGAATTAGCGTGGGAAAGAACTGAAAACGTAAGTGATGTAGTCAACATGGGAGATGTACTTAAAGTAAAATATTTTGGTAAAGATCAAAGAACAAGAAAAGAAAAGGTTTCGCGAAAGGCCTTATTACCTAGACCTGACAAAAAAGAATAATTTTTAGCTTAATTTTTGTAACAATTTAATCTCTTTAACGTATTATAAGTAAAACATCTTTTAATGAGACAACTCAAAATCACCAAACAGGTAACCAACCGTGAGACAGCTTCCCTAGATAAATATTTACAAGAAATAGGTAAAGTAGACTTAATAACTGCCGAAGAAGAAGTTGAGTTGGCACAAAAAATTAAAGCTGGAGACCAAATAGCACTAGAAAAATTAACCAAAGCTAATCTTAGGTTTGTTGTATCTGTTGCTAAGCAATACCAGAATCAAGGATTAACACTACCCGATTTAATAAATGAAGGAAACTTAGGTTTAATAAAAGCTGCGCAGCGTTTTGACGAAACGAGAGGATTTAAATTTATCTCTTATGCAGTTTGGTGGATAAGACAGTCAATCTTACAAGCATTAGCTGAACAATCACGAATTGTTCGTCTTCCTTTAAATAAGATTGGATCAATTAACAAAATTAACAAGACATTTGCTTTTCTAGAGCAAGCGCACGAGCGTGCACCCTCGGCTGAAGAAATTGCAAAAGAATTGGATATGACTATCAATGATGTTAAGGAATCATTAAAGAATTCTGGAAGACACGTATCGATGGACGCCCCCCTAGTTGAGGGAGAAGATTCTAATTTATATGATGTCCTAAATAGCGGAGAATCACCCAACCCAGACAGAACACTCCTTCATGAGTCACTGAGAACAGAAATTGAACGTGCACTAGAAACACTCACCCCCAGAGAAGCGGATGTTGTTCGTTTGTATTTCGGCCTTGGTAATCAACATGCCATGACTTTGGAAGAAATAGGAGAAACTTTTGATCTTACTAGGGAACGAGTTCGTCAAATTAAAGAAAAAGCGATTAGAAGACTTAAACATACGTCTAGAAGTAAAATACTTAAAACATACTTAGGATAAAGTAAACTATCTAAAATGATTATAGCACCGTCCATTCTAGCAGCTGATTTTGCTAATCTAGAAAGAGATATTGATATGATAAATTCAAGTGATGCTGATTGGTTTCACATTGATGTTATGGATGGAGTCTTTGTACCAAATATATCATTCGGAATGCCTGTGTTAAAAGCAATAAAAAAACTTGCTAAAAAACCATTAGATGTACATTTAATGATTGTTGATCCAGATAGATACATAGAAACATTTGCAAAATTAGGTGCAGAAATACTTACTGTACATTTTGAGGCTTGTAATCACTTGCATCGTAGCATTCAAAAGATAAAATCTTGTGGCATTAAAGCTGGAATAGCATTAAATCCTCATACACCTGTTGATAATATAAGTGAAGTCATTCAGGATATCGATTTAGTGTGCTTAATGAGTGTAAATCCTGGTTTTGGAGGACAATCTTTTATTGAAAACACATTCCAAAAGGTTGAAAAACTTAGATCAATAATTAAAGAAAAAAATACCTCGTGCTTTATTGAAATTGATGGTGGTGTATCAAATCTAAACTCATCAAAATTAGCAAAATGTGGAGCAGACGTTCTTGTTGCAGGAAGTTATGTATTTAATGCTGAAAATCCAGAATCAAACATAAAACTTCTAAAAGATATCTAATATAATTTAGTTTTAAATTGAACTCTTCGATTAATTGCTCGGCCACTAGGATTATCGTTATCACCTATTGGATTTACTTCTCCAAAGCCTTTGACCTCTAATCTCTCTGCTGAAACACCCAATTTAATCAAATAGCTACGAACAGCTTGAGCACGTTTATCAGATAGTTTTTTGTTATAATCTTCATCACCATCAGCTGAAGTATAACCCTCAATAATTAAACTTCCTTGTTTATTTTCATCCAATAAATTTTTGATTTTTAATAGATTATCTAGAGTAGTACGTCCATAAATCTGATAACTATTAGCAGCAAAATTAATACGCGAACCAAATTCATTAAGAGTTTTTACAATTTCACTAGATAACTCTGGGCATCCATTATTTTTAATTGGTCCTACTTCATCTTTGCATTTATCTTCGTTGTCGTTTATACCATCTCCGTCAGAATCAGGCCAAGGACAGCCATTATTTTCAATTGGTCCTACTTCATTTATACAACTATCTTTATTATTAGGTAAACCATCTCCATCTTCGTCTGGACAACCATTCATTTCAATTTTCCCAGCCTCATTAGGACAAGTATCTTCTGGATCTGAAATACCATCATTGTCAGAGTCAATACAGCCATTAAACTCCAAAAGTCCAGGAATTTCAGGGCATTTGTCATCCTTATCAATAATTGAATCTCCATCAGTATCTGGACAACCTTCATATTCCTTTAAGCCAGGAACATCAGGACATTTATCTTTTTTGTCAGATACACCGTCTTTATCTGAATCAATTGAGCCAAACTTATAATTAAAACCAACAAAATGTTGAAGATGGTTGAATCCATAATTTTCATTCATACCCCTGTAAGTGGATTGAAAATTAATTTCGAAACTTTCATTTAGCGATACACTAAAGCCAATACCTCCAAAAAGAGTTCTACTAGTTTCTGTGGATGGGAAAAAACCAGATCGCTCAATTCCATCTGAGAATTTTGAAAAACCATATCCACCAATAATGTATGGCCTTAAAGATTTATTTAGAATATTAGCTTTAATAAAACCATCTAGAGAACTATAATCATAAGGAAAAGCAGGGTCGGTTAGATTATTAGCACTGCCAAATGCAAACTGAGTTCCTAATGAAATCCATGAAACAACATGTCTACTGATTCCAACCGCTGGACCTCCAAAGTTAAAACCTTTTGCAACTTTGTCTCCTTGGAGATTAATTATATTTGAATTGATTGATAAAGACCAGGGTTTATCCTTGAATTGACCTTGTGATTTATTTACAAATGTTAATAAGAGGCTAATAAGAAATAGCTTGTATAATCGCATAAAGAATTATAAAGTATTTATTAAGAGAAAGAATTTATTAATTTATCTATTGTCTAGTCAAGATCTTTACTTGACTTAAAAATCGAAGGAAATTTGCGTTCAATCCAGTCTGGAATGTAGTTTTTGTTTACATCTTCCTCTAATCCCGTTGCAGTAGAAATAACTGCATATAAAATTACTCCTCCTACCAGAACTACGGCACCAATGATTACAATTACAATATCACTCATAAATACTATATTTATATACCTAAAATACAAAAATAATTCAGATGTAATTAAATATTTATAAAATTAGTTCAAACAAATAAAATCATCCTTTAGAACAATAGAAAAATATTTTAAAAAATATTTTGCGTTTTGAATTGAAAAAACTAACGGTGGTTTAATTTTAATAACATTATGGTGAGGGCCGTCTGTGCTCAAGAGAATCCCATAATTTCTCATTCTATTAACGATATATTCTGCTTTTTCGGCCAAAGGATTTAAATTATCATCTACAAATTCAATTCCTATAAATAAACCTTGGCCCCTAACAGACCCAATGATTGGATACTCAGAAGATAGTTTTTGTAAATGTTTTTTTATAAAATTTCCTACAATCAATGAATTTTCTTGTAAATTTTCATCTTCAATAACCTCCAAAACAGATTTAGCTACAGCACATGAAACCGGATTTCCTCCAAATGTGTTAAAAAATTCCATGCCGTTATTGAATTCTTTGGCTATATGCTTCGTACAAGCGACAGCGGCAATGGGGTGACCATTCCCTAATGGTTTTCCTATTGTAACTATATCAGGAATTACATTATGCAGGTTAAATCCCCAAAAATTTGACCCAACTCTTCCACACCCTGTTTGAACCTCATCTACAATACATACACCTCCTGATTGTCTGACCAAATCAAAAGCTTCTTTTAAAAATCCTTCAGGAAGTTCAATTTGGCCCCCGCAACTAATTATCGGTTCGATTATTAATCCTCCCAAAACCGTATTTACCTTTTTTAAAGTTTTAATTATTTTCTTAATCTCAGCGGCATATAATGATGCCGTATTCTCACCTCTATATTTACCCCTAAAACAATCTGGAATAGGAAAAATATGGGTTTGCTTAGGTTTTCCATCACCTCCTTTGCCATCAAATTTATAGGAACTAACATCAATACATCTGCCAGTATTTCCATGATATCCATGTTGTGATGCAATGATTTCATCCGATCCAGTAACGGCCTTAACCATTCTTAAAGCTAATTCATTTGCTTCACTACCTGAATTGACAAAATGGATAATGTTTAACTCTTTTGGTAAAGTCGAAATTAAATGTTTTGCTAGAAGAGTAATATTCTCATGTAAATAGCGAGAATTTGTATTTAACTGACTCATTTGCGCCTGTCCGGTCTTTACAACTTTTGGATGTTCATGACCAACATGCGATACATTATTTACCATATCTAAATAATAACGTCCATTTTTATCAACTAGATACTCACTTTCCCCTCGAACAATATGAATTGGAACATCATACTGAAGACTCATACCTCTTCCAAGCATTTTAATGCGATCTGATAAAATAAAATCGTCTTTATTTAATTCTTTAAATATTAAAGACTTATTCTTAAAGATTAAGTTAGGATCAGGACATATTGATTTCCAGGTTTTAACTTGATTATTATAACACACTCCTGGAAAATCGTTTTTATAATTTAGTAAAGAAAGCATAATCTGGAAATGTAAATGTGGAGCCCAATTTCCGTTTTCTTTGGATTTACCAATATTTGCAAGAAAATCTCCTTTTATTATTTTATCACCAACACTAATGTTTCGTATACTATCAAGGGATAAATGTCCGTAAAGTGTGTAAAATTTATGAGAATTAAAGTTATGCTTAAGAATAATTAAACCTCCAAAAGATTTTTCTCCCTTATCATTTACAGAAACAACAACTGTCCCATCATAAAGTGCATGAACAGGCGTTTCTGCTGGAATCCAAAAATCAGTTCCTAAATGGATACAGCGTTTCTCTTGACCACTATTACCAATTTTATCATATGCATCTGAAGTGTATAGTGATCGTGGTTCTAGATAACCACCAGCAATTATTTTATTTTTATTTTCTTTTTGAAGTTGATTTATTTTAAATTGAAATATTTCAGAGTCATTAAATTCTTCTTTTAGCCCAACCCAAGAACTAGAAACACTTAAGTCCAAACACTTAACTTCTGTTTTTCCAAGAGAAGGAAAAAGTTCACCAATTGAAGTTTTTTCACCTTGAGACCATTTATAAAAAAAATTATAATCAGGATGAGGATCAAAACCACAAGCTTCACGAAATCTATAGCTTGCGAATTCTTCATTAATATTTGACCATTTCTTTATTAGCCTCCAAGCAGAATTTTCACTAATCGTTAAATATTCATTAAAGGGAGATTCAACTTTATTAATTGCAGATTTTGTGAGAGAAACTATTAATCGCATTGCGATTAGTATATATAAGATTTTAATTTCTTCTTCCTCAAGAGAAAATTTACTATTATATCCCCTAATAACTGGTATTGCAGCCTCAAGAGGGTCTGTGACCTCCATAATAGCATACGTACAACAAATAGCAACATCATTTATAATTTGAGTATAAATTGCATCACCGTAATCAATAAGTGAAATTACTTTGGGGTTTACCAGATCATTTGTAACAATAATATTATTATCATTAGCATCATTATGCACAATTCCTTTTCTTAGTTTATTATATTTCTTCTGAAATTTTTTAAAAGAAACTAAAAAAGGATTTAGTAATGCATTCTGTTCTTCATCAAAAAGTAAAAAGTGATTTTCAACCCAAAGACTCTGAGACAAATCCCATTCAAAGTAACGCTGTGAATATTTATGATTGAAGGATTTTAATTTTTCAGTAACCTCACCACAACGCTGACCTAAACTTTCCCTCAATGGTTCTGTGATAGGATTGACTGAACTCCATACTCTTCCAGAAACCCAGGATAGTAATCTCATAGCATGGTTTTTTCCAGTTCTATCCTTAAATGAAGTTATAAAATCTCCCTCAGAATTTTCTATAATGTGAGGTGCTTCAATGTTTTTGAGATGCAATAAAATTTTCTCCTGAAAATCTAAATAAATTCTATTTTCATCTAGTTCTGTGATTTTTAAAACATATTTATTCTCATTTGCTATTTTAACGTTGAAATTTAAATCAATCTCCCCTGGAAGTGGAATTAGTTTACCATCAATATCATAATGTTTTTTAAGTAAACACGTTGCTTGATTTATATCGATTATATTTTCTGCTTGATGATGCAAAAGGTACTTTTTTGAGAAAATAAGATAAAAAATTCTCTAACATCAATTGATATAATCTTATATGGTTTTTTTGTGACCCAGGAAGGATTCGAACCCTCAACCCTCAGAGCCGAAATCTGATATTCTATCCAGTTGAACTACTGGGCCTTATAAATACACTGTTAATCGGTGTGTAACCATAAAAATACTAAAAGATACACTGAGAAAATGTCTGTTGATAACTTTCGCTTATAAATGTAGAAATTCCTGACCATATAAAAACCACTTTTTAGATTTTAAGAAGATAATTTTTTCTTTACAATATCGGCTATAAGCCTTCCTTCTGCTTTACCTGCTAACTTTTTACTAGTTACACCCATAACCTTACCCATATCTTTAATTCCTACTGCACCTGTTTGGGAGATGACCTCTGAAACTATTTTAATTACCTCTTCTTCTGAAAGTTGTTCTGGGAGAAAAGATGCAATAATTTTAGCTTGAGCTTCTTCTGGTTCCGCGAGATCGTTTCGTCCTTGCTCCTTGTATATTAATGCACTTTCCTTTCTTTGTTTGACTAAACGCTGCAATAATTTTATGGATGCTTCCTCATTCAGACCAGCACCAGCTCCTGATGCTGTCTGAGCTAATATTAAAGCGGATTTAATTGCTCTTAGAGATTCAAGTTTTAGAGAATCCTTTTCGCGCATAGCATTTTTTATTTCTTCTGAAAGATTACTAAGTACAGCCATAATTAGTCTACATTATCATGTAAAAAAGAATTATTTGATCTTATCTGAAGATCATTATTACTATCGTTTTCAATTGACAGACGTGAGGTTGATTCTGGCAAATTTTCATCAAGATCTAGGCCTTTCCGTTTATAAGCCGGTTCTTTTTCAAATTCATCTATTTTTTTATACTGGTGAGAAAATTTATGATTATATGCTTTTAAATGAGTCTTTCTATTTTCCGATTGAGAGGCTATTGTTTGATCAATAGTCTGTTCAAATGGATTTATATTAATTTCTTCTTGAGGGTCTAAAACACTTTTATCTTGATTATTTTTTGGAATATCATTTTCCTCGATTTTTGTTTTAAGCTCAAACTCAACATCTAAACTTGAATTATCAAATTCATTCTCTAAAGAAACTTTTTTAGGAGTGATTCCCTCGAGGTGGTCTTGCACATTTTCAAATTCTTGATTTTCATTTTGATTTAAGGGTAATTCAAAATCCATTAAAATTTGACTTTCTGATTCAACTACTTCTGGATCAACTACTTTGATTTCAAAAAGTGGATTTGTTACTTCATTAAAAATAAATTCTTCCTCTTCTGAAAGTTCAACCTCTGACTCATGTGGTTTCTTTATATCTGCTTCCAAAACTTCACTTACTGAATCAAATTGGGGTTTAAACAATTGTTCCTCTGATACTTCGGTATTTTCATCGGAACTATGTTGTTCATTTAATGACAGTTGATCTTTAATTTCTGTTTCTGTTTCAACTTTGGTAGTATCTACTTCGATAATATTGGCATCTTCTTTAATTTCTAATTTCGTCACCTTCTGTTTAACCTCAATTCCATTAAATACAAGTTCAGCTTCTACTTCGATGTTATATAAAATTTCGTTCATTGGAATAATTTCATCTTCATTTAAAGAAACTGTTTGATCATTAAAAAATTCATCAGTAATGACTGTTGACTCATTATTATTCTTTTCTTCACTTAGATCATGAATTATTTCTTGTTCATCTTCAAGGGTATGGATAATTTTTTTTGCCTCTGTATTTGAAATTTCATTTTGTTGTTCTTGACCAAATCCAGTAGCAATTACGGTTACAGAAACTTCATTTCCTAAACTTTCATCTTCCCCTACTCCCATTATTATATTTGTATGGTTTCCTGCTTCAGTCTGAATGTAATCATTGATTTCCCCTATTTCGTCAATTGTAATCTCATCAGATCCCGAAACAATTAATAAAAGTACATTTTTACAACCTGTGATCTTATTATCATTTAGCAGTGGTGAATCTAATGCTTTAACAATGGCATCATGAGCACGGTTACTTCCTGATGAATTAGCAGAACCCATAATGGCCGTCCCAGAATCTGTAAGAACAGTTTTGGCATCTTTTAGATCAATATTTTGCGTATAGTGATGGGTAATCACTTCAGCTATTCCCCTGGCAGCTGTAGCTAAAACCTCATCTGCCTTTGCAAAACCTGCTTTAAAGCCTAAGTTACCATATACTTCTCTAAGTTTATTATTATTAATCACAATTAGAGCATCAACTGTTTCTTTTATTCGCTGTAAACCATTTTGAGCTTGTTCTAATCTTAATCTTCCTTCAAATTGAAACGGCATAGTAACTATTCCAACTGTCAAAATATCTAAAGACTTTGCCATTTCAGCTATTATAGGTGCTGCACCTGTTCCAGTTCCACCACCCAGTCCTGCAGTAATAAAAACCATCTTGGTTTGTATTGACAAAACACTATGAATTTCATCTTTACTTTCTTGAGCAGCTCTTGCACCTACCTCAGGATTCGCTCCGGCACCAAGTCCCTCAGTAAGGGTTGCACCAAGCTGAATTTTAGTTGGAACCCCACTTTCAGATAGTGCCTGAGAATCAGTATTGGTAATAATAAAGTCTACACCTTTTATCCCTTGTTGAAACATGTAATTAATTGCATTACTTCCCCCACCACCAACACCAATTACTTTAATAACATTACTTCGATTTTTGGGTAAATCAAAATTAATTGCTTTTATATCTTCTTGATTCATCTCTTACTTAATATTAAGCGTTATCTAAAAATTCTTTTAACTTCTCTCCAAAACGGTCTAAAATCGATTTTCTTTGTTGAATTATATCCTTTGAGGATTGGTTACCATCTTTTATGTCTTTAAAATTTTTGTCAACTGATTCATCTGATGATACTCCTGCGGGGATTTCCTCAAGAGCACTCATCAATAAGCCAACAGAAGTTGCAAACAAAGGACTAGAAACAATCTCAGAGGTATCTCCAGCCAAATGTTCACTTGGGTAACCAACCCTAGTATCCATCCCTGTTATATACTCAACTAATTGCTTTAGATGTTTTAATTGACTTCCACCTCCGGTTAGAACAACACCTCCTATTAACTTTTTTTTCTGATCGTTATGGCCATAGTTTTTAATCTCTAAGAAGACTTGCTCAATAATCTCTACAACTCGAGCATTTATAATTTTAGATAGGGTCTTTAAAGAAATTTCTTTTGGATCTCTTCCCTGAAGTCCAGGAATAGATACAATTTCAGTATCACGATTTTCACCAGGCCAAGCAGATCCAAACTTTATTTTTAATAATTCGGCCTGCTTTTCAATAATTGAACAACCTTCTTTAATATCTTCAGTAATTACATTTCCTCCAAATGGTATAACTGCAGTATGTCGTATAATACCATCTTTAAAAATGGCTAAATCCGTTGTACCTCCTCCAATATCAATAAGTGCAACTCCAGCTTCTTTCTCTTCAAAACTAAGCACTGCTTCAGAGGATGCTAAAGGCTCCAAGGTAATATTAGCCATACTTAATCCTGCACTTTTAATACACCGCCCAATGTTTTTTATTGACGAAACCTGCCCAACAACAACATGGAAATTTGCTTCCAATCTACCACCATGCATTCCAATAGGCTCTTTGACTTCTCCTTGGCCATCAACCTTATATTCTTGAGGTAATACATGAATAATTTCTTCTCCAGGTAACATAACTAATTTATATACCTGCTGAATCAACTTTTGAATATCATCCTCATCAATAACAGCTTCTGGATTTTCGCGAGTAATATAATCGCTATGTTGAATACTCCTTATGTGTTGTCCAGCTATACCAACGGAAACGTCACTAACAGAATGGCCTGAATTGATTTTAGCATCTTCAACTGCCTGCTGAATTGATTGTATGGTCTGTGTAATGTTATTTACTACACCACGATGAACGCCTAAGCTTTTAGACTTTCCAACTCCTAAAACTTCGACCTTATTAAATTCATTTTTCCTACCCACTAATGCTACTATTTTAGTAGTGCCAATATCTAATCCAACTGAAATAATTTTGTCTTCCATAATACTAAGGTGTTGAAGCTACAACTTGGTTATTGTAGCTTAAATTAATTTTTTTATAGCGGCTTAAACTATCTTGAAGTTTCTGAAAAGCACAAAATACTTTAAGCTTTTTAATCTTTTCTTTTATTCGGACGGCAGACCCAAATGTTATTTTGAAATCGAATGATTTTAATTTTAATTGATATTGATTATCATTTAATCCAACACTCTTCAATTCTTCAGATAAAAAAGGATCTGCTATTAGATTTTTAATTAGCAATGCTGAGTTTTCTAACGAAATAGTAGAAGAAGTGGTTTTAAATTCAGGATATGGTAAAGAATCAATATTATTAAAATTGAATAAAACACCATTTGCATCAGAGTAAAAGGATGGAGTTGAATCAAATTTGAATAATGGTTTTCTTTCAGTAATATAAAAAGATATTACTCCTTGGGGAAGTAGAAAAATTTCCATGTTTTCAACCTCTGGGATTTTATTCATTTTCTTTTCTAGTATATTCAAATCTAAACTATCTTTCTGCAAGCTGAACTTTACAGGTAGATTTTGTGTTAACAATTTATTAACCAATGAGTCATTTAATAAAAGGGGAGGGTTTAAATAATTAATATTCACACTTAATTTGTTTTTTTTACCATATTCATATTGTGAAAACCAATATGATCCTATAAAAATTAGACTGCTTAGTACAAAAAATAATATGGATTTATTTAGTTTCAAGTGATTACAAATTCATTTTTAAATTGTTCAATTATTTCCCCTATGTCACCCGCCCCTAATAATGCAAAAATGGTTGCATCACTATTTTTTAATTCATTTTTAACTTGATTTTTTTGTATATATTTTGCCTTTTTATTTGAAATACCTTCAAGTAAAATTTCCACATTAACACCTTTGATAGGTTTTTCTCTTGCAGGATATATATCCATAAGTCTTATCTCGTCAAACTTACTTAGTACTATAATAAAGTCATTAATAAAATCACGTGTTCTAGAATATAAATGTGGTTGAAATACAACGCAATTTTTTTGCTTTGGGTAAAAAGCTTTAATAGTTTCAAAAACACTATTAATCTCTGTGGGGTGATGAGCATAGTCATCAATAATATATGCATCTCTCCACTTATGTAAATTCATCCTTCTATAAACACCAGGAAAACTTTTTAGTGCTAAAAGTGCTTTATTCATATTTATTCCAGCTTGATCTGCCATAGCTATCGCCCCTATAGCATTAGAAAGATTATGGATACCTATTTGGTTAAAAAAAATATTTTTAAAGTTTCCATTTGGCGTTTTTAAATCAAACCTGTAACCATTTTCAATTATTTGAATATTAAAACCTTCGTAATCTGCAGGCACCTCTATTCCGTAAGTCAAACCTGAAATAGGTAGTCCATGAGCTACAATTAACCCATCTGATACTTGTTTGGAAAACTGGAAAAAAGCATCTTTATAGAAATCCTGAGTTTTATAAATATCCAGATGATCTGCCTCTATAGAAGTAATACATGCAATTGTTGGATTAAGATGCAGGAAAGATCGATCATACTCATCCGCCTCCACGATAATGGCTTCAGAACCAGTTTTAATTAAATTTGATGAATAATTGTTAAAAAAACCACCCATTATTGAAGTAAATGATTGATTGGATTTATAAAATATGTGTGTCAATATAGAAGAGGTTGTAGTTTTTCCATGAGTTCCTGCAACGGCAAAAGTTTTTTTATCATTACAAATTTTAGCAAGAAATTCTGCACGTTTATTTACATTATTTCCTCGTTTTTTATAAAATTCTAATTGCGGATGTGAATTAGGTATTGCAGCTGAATAAATAACTTGAACCTCAGCTGATAATAATATTTCATTCAATGCTGAAACAGAATTATCAAATATGATTTTTATGCCTTTTTTAACAAGTTGATCAGTGATTTCAGATGATATTTTGTCATAACCGTATACAATGTATCCATCTTTTAAACACAAACGAGCCAGGGCAGACATCCCAACTCCTCCAATACCAATAAAATAATAAATTTTTTTACTATCTGCTTTCATGAATTTCTATGATTTCATTTAAAATCTTTTGGGTTGCATCTGGTTTGGATAATCTTCTCAAATTTTCTTTTATTTGTTTTTGAATTGATTCATTACCAACTAAGAGTGAAAATTTTTTTTGAAAATTTTCTTCTAGCTCCTTTTCTTCTATCATTAATGCAGCTTTTTCATTCACTAATGCCAAAGCATTATGATATTGATGATTGGCGGTTACATTTGGAGAAGGGATTAGTAGAATAGGTTTCCCAACACAACAAAGTTCTGAGATAGTTCCCGCTCCTGCACGAGAGATTATAAAATCTGCAGCCGCATAAAGTTTATCCATATTTGATATAAAAGGCTTAATAAATATATTTTTTGAAGAAATTTCACTGTATTTTTTGTAATAAATTGATCCACATTGCCATAAAACCTGAAGATTCAATTTTTTGAAAAAATCTAAGTTTGACCTGATCAATTCATTTATTCTTTTCGAACCTAAACTCCCCCCAATAACTACAAGGGTTTTCATTTTGGGATTTAAATCGAAATATAATTTTGCTCCATCATATGATTTTGAGTCAATTAGATTTGCCCTAATAGGGTTTCCTGTAAAACGTATCTTACATTTAGGAAAAAAAATTCCCATGCCATCATAAGCAACACAAATTCGATTTGCATTTTTGCTTAAAATACGATTGGTAATACCTGGATATGAATTTTGTTCTTGAATTAAAGTTGGCAATCCAAGCCATTGTGCAACTTTTAATATTGGCCCACTTGCAAAACCACCTGTTCCAATTACAACATTAGGTTTAAATTTTTTTATGATTAGAAATGAGTGGATAACGCTTACAAACAGCTTTAAGGGAATCAAGAAGTTTTGTGTTGAAAGAGTACGTTTAAAACCACTTATCCAAAGTCCTTTAATTGAAAATCCTTCATTAGGAACCTTTTCCATTTCCATTTTATTTTTTGCTCCTACAAATAAAATACTAGAATTTAGATTCATTTCCTTTATTGCCTTAGCTATAGCTAAAGCGGGATAAATATGCCCACCAGTTCCCCCACCTGATATTATTAATTTAATAGGTTTCACTTAAAATACTTAAAGGGTTATTTTCATCTGAACGGTTTTCTTCTTGTTCAACTTTTCTTCCCGCACTAATACTTAAAATAATGCCCATCGATATACAAGTCATCCATGCAGAAGTTCCCCCACTGCTTATCATGGGTAAGTTTTGTCCAGTTACAGGAAGTACTTGCAAGGCCACTCCAATATTTGTAAAGGCTTGTAAAATCACAGGTATTCCTAAACCGATAACTGTCAGTTTTCCAAAAACGTCTATAGTTTTATAGGAAATAAGCACTATTCTAAATAGCAGTAATATGTATATCGCTATTAAACCTATACCTCCTAATAGTCCATATTCCTCAACTATAATTGCATATATAAAATCTGAAGAACTCTGAGGTAAGAAATTTTTCATTCTACTTTTTCCTGCACCTAATCCAAAAATTTTTCCTGTTACAATTGCTGTTTTAGCTCTTGCTATTTGGTAGTTTCCATCTGTACTTTTACCACTCGTAAAATTCTCAATTCTATTAATCCATGTATCCACCCGATTAGGAAAAATTCCTGGAAAAACATTAATTAATAGAAAAAATAATAATATTGAAACAAATCCAATACCAATAATATTGATCAAATACCTAATAGGATAACCAGCTATAAAAGAAAGC
>CABYBK010000023.1 GCA_902517245.1 uncultured Bacteroidota bacterium
TTGTTGAATTTCCTCTGAGAGGAGAAAGGTGGGATTCAATGGTTTCAAACTCAAAATTTAATGATGATTGTCACTTCAAACGCTTTGGAAAACTTCGTACAGGAAAAATTGGTTTACAAGATCATGGAGATAAAGTCTCGTTTCGTAATATAAAAATTCGCAAACTATAAAGAGAGGAATATGATAATGTCTATGACGGGTTTTGGAAAAAAAGAAGCCCAATATGAAGACAAACACATTAGTATTGAAGTTCGTTCTTTAAATAGTAAAAATGCTGATGTAAACCTTCGTTCTCCTTCTTACCTGAGGGAATTAGATCCCGATATCAGGAAACAATTAACATCAAAAATGTATCGTGGAAAAATCGATGTTAATGTCCATGTGGAATTCAATGGTGATAAAGCTCCATCCAAGATTAATTTAGGTGTAGTCAAGGGCTATATGAAACAACTTGAGAGTTTTGGGGAATCCTCTGAAAGTGAACGTATGTCTTTAGCATTGCGATTACCCGATACACTTTCATCGGAAAAAGATATTCTTGAAGAAAATGAAAAGAAATTAGTTTTTAAAATTTTACATGAAGCTATCTCAGATATAGAAAGCTTCCGAAAAAATGAAGGTGTGGAACTAGGAAAAGATATTAGCTTACGATTGGAGCTAATCGAGTCCCACTTGCAATCTGCGATAAAACTTGATCCAGAACGCAATGAAAAAATTGAAGAAAAACTGCGTTTAGCTCTAGAAGATCTCAATCAAGAAATTGACAAAAATCGCTTTGAACAGGAATTAATCTTCTATTTAGAAAAATTTGATATTACAGAAGAAAAAGTCCGTTTAAAAAATCATTTAAGGTACTTCAAGGAAGTCATGGGAAATGATTCCCCAAATGGAAAAAAATTGGGTTTTATTGCCCAAGAAATAGGAAGAGAAGTAAATACAATTGGTTCTAAAGCTAATCATGCTGAACTTCAAAAACTAGTAGTTCAAATGAAAGACGAGTTGGAGAAAATTAAAGAGCAATTACTAAACGTACTTTGATTTGAAAACTGGAAAACTTATTGTGCTTTCAGCCCCTTCTGGGAGCGGTAAGACCACTTTAGTTAATCATCTTTTGAAGCAAGATCTTCCACTTGGGTTTTCTATTTCTGCCACTTCAAGAAAGCCTAGGGGTAAAGAAGAAAATGGAAAAGATTATTATTTTTTGAGTAATCACGCTTTTCATCAAAAAATAGCAGAAGATGCTTTCATAGAATACGAAGAAGTTTATAATGGGAGTTTTTACGGCACTTTAAAATCAGAAATAAGTCGCCTCTGGGAATCTGGAAAACACGTAATTTTTGATATTGACGTTAAAGGTGGTCTTAATATCAAAGCTCAATATCCTGATCGAACTTTCGCTGTCTTTGTAAAGCCTCCTTCTATTGGAGAATTAGAAAAAAGACTTCGGAATCGTGCTACTGAGAACAAAGCTAAAATTAAACAACGCCTCAATAAATCTTCTTCTGAACTTAAATTCTCCAAAAGTTTTGATGTGATTTTAATTAATGATGATCTAGAAAAAGCCAAATTAGAAGTAGAGCGTTTAGTTAAAAAGTTCTTGAATTCATAAGCAAATCATTAACTTTAGTAGATGCAAAAAATAGGTTTGTTTTTTGGTTCATTTGATCCTATTCACAAAGGGCATCTTAAACTTGCTGAACATTTTGTTAAATCTTCAGATTTGGATTTTATTTGGTTTGTAATCACGCCTGAAAATCCTTTTAAAAAAAATTCTAAAATACTTTCTAATTCAAATCGCTTGGACTTAGTAAAAAATGCCATAAAATCAAATCCTAAACTCCATGTTAGCAGCATTGAATTTGATTTGCCAAAACCAAATTATACAATTCAAACACTTAAAAAAATAGAAGCTGAATATCCTAAAGATAGATTTGTTTTAATTATGGGAGAAGACAATTTAAGTTCTTTTAATAAATGGAAAGATTACAATAAGATCTTGTCTAATTATGAGCTTTATATATATCCAAGAAAAAATAGTAACAACGTCCCAAAAAGTTTACACGAGCACCCAAAAATTAAAAGAAATAATGCGCCTCAAATTGAAATTTCTTCTTCACAGATTCGGGAGAGGATTAAAAAGGGTTTAGATGTGAGTGAATTGATTCCCAAAATGAATTGGCAATTAATAAAAGAAAGAGGATTTTACAAGTTTTAAAAAATCCCTTCAATTAGTTTTTTAGTTAGAGAAACCCTTGTCCATTGACTTAGTTTGGGAAACTTATTTCTAGCTTTTTCCTTGATTTGATTTTTTAAAACAACTTCCATTTCTAATTTATTATTTTTCTCAACCATCCAAGAATGACTTCCCCTCGCTAAAAGCTTACCGGCTTGGGAGTTAGGGTTCCCTATTGAAAGAATAGGAACTTCTGTTGCAATATATTCTAATAATTTTCCTGATATCATTTGATTGTCTGCTCCTTTAAAAATAAAATTGAGTAATAAATCAGCACTTTTCATTAATGCAATTGCATTAAAATGTGCTATATATCCTAAGTATTCCACTTTAACATTAGGAAGAGCAGCATTAATTTTTTGAATAATATTAGAATTAATATTCCCTGCCAATGTAAGATGGATCTTATTAATTTTAGAACATTTATTAATTACTTCCAAAAGTGGTTTATAATCTTGATTTTCAGTTAAAATACCAGTGTAAACAATATGAAAGTCTTTCTTTTTATTTGCTGCCTTTTGACTCTTGATCAATTCATCATCATATCCATTGGGAATAACTAAAAAATTTTGTCCAGGGGCTTTAAACCTTAATTGCTCTAAAAGTTTTCCTGCGACAGTTGTTAGTATTCCGTCTGCTTTTTTCAAAACCTCCTTTTCCAAGCTTATGTCTTTACTAATTGATTTTGTGGTTCGATATAGAAATTTATTATAGAAAATATCCGTCCAAGGGTCTCGAAAGTCTGCCCACCAATTAACCTTAAATTGTTTTTTTAATTCAATCCCTACTAAATGGGTTGAATGAGGGGGTCCTGTGGTAATTAAATGATTCACATCTTCTAGTTCCAAAACTTTTCGTGCTTCTTTAAGGGCAAATGGCACCCATCCTTTACGTGCGTCGGGAATAAAGTAATTGCCTCGAATAAAAGCTGCAAACTTTTCAACTAAGCTTAAAGTTTTTACTTCAGCTTGGGGAATGCCTTTTTGTGCATCACCAGAAGTCAAAAATGAATACCACCGCAATGGCTCCCAGGTTGATGTCTTTAAAATACGTATTCTTGCTGTTTCTCTCAATAAACTAGGATCTACAACAGGATATGAAGCTTTCTTTTCGTCTACGGTAATTACAATAGGTTCATAACCAAGTTCCTTCAAATACTTAGCAAAATACATCCAACGTTGAACACCTGAACCTCCAGCTGGAGGCCAGTAATAAGATATAATCAAGATTTTTTTGGATGTGTTCACTATTTTTTATTTGCCTTCCATAAAGGTACGGAAGAACAAGCTTCTCCATAAAACAAGCTTTTGGCTACTGTTTGTAGACGTTGAATTAATTGAATATAAGCTGCCTCAGGGATAGAAGGATCAGAACAGCCTTTGATCATTAAAGGTTTGTTAACATAGTGGGTTAAGTCTAACGCAGATATTACATTTGAAAAAAGTTGTTTTTCAAGATCCTTCAAACTGCCTAAATTTATTGTAGTTGCATAAGGACTTAAATAAGTTGTTATTAATAGAGTGGTCCACGCGGGCAGTACTGCCTCAGAAGTACAATCTAATGCAACATGATGGTTTTTAAATTTGATCCAATTATACTCTTTTAATGTCGCTCGAAATGGTTTCTCACGAAGTAAAAATCCATCTTCAAGCCATTGTGAAACATCAATAAAAGTTCTTGGCCCCTCAGTTTTAAAATCTTCTAAGTCGATCGTTATCAAAGGACTTTTTGCTACTTTATTGATAATTGGATCCGACATAATTAAAGCATTCCCAATTCAAGTTTTGCTTCTTCACTCATTAAGTCTTGTGTCCATGGAGGGTCAAAAGTGATTTCTACTTCAGCTGTTTTTACTTCATCTAAGGACTTAACCTTTTCTTCAACTTCCATTGGTAAAGTCTCTGCCACCGGACAATTAGGTGTAGTCAAAGTCATTAAAATTTTTACATCTGAATCTTCATTAACAAAAACATCATATATTAATCCTAATTCATATATATCTACAGGAATTTCTGGATCAAATATGGTTTTTAAAACGTCAACTATTTTTTCTCCTAGATTGGTTGTATCGATTGATTCCGACATATGATTTAATTAAATTGTGTTTGAAAAACCACGGCATACATTTTAATCTGTTTTACCATTGAGACCAGTCCATTTGCACGCGTCGGGGATAAATGTTCTTTTAATCCAATCTTATCAATGAAGTCTGTATCAGCTTCCAATATATCCTTCGGGTTCTGGTCTGAAAAAACTCTAATTAAAATTGCAATAATTCCTTTAGTTATAATGGCATCACTATCTGCTGTGAACTTCAACTTATCTCCATCTAAATTTGCATGAACCCAAACCTTGCTTTGACAGCCTTTTATTATATACTTGTCTGTTTTATAATCATTGTTTATTAAGGGTAGGGATTTCCCTAATTCGATCATATATTCATAACGTTGCATCCAATCTTCAAATAGAGAAAATTCTTCTATAATTTCATCTTGTATAGCTTTAATTGAATTCATTTATAAAAATATTAAATTATTTCAACATTGTTGCCGCCTTATTGACTGCTTCAACAAAACGATCGATTTCAACAAATGTATTATAAAAAGAAAAAGATGCTCTCACAGTTCCTGGAATTGCAAAAAAATCCATGATAGGTTGTGCACAGTGATGCCCTGTTCTAACTGCTATACCTAATTGATCCAATATGCTACCTATATCATAAGGATGGATTCCTTTAATATTGAAAGAAATTACAGCAGTTTTATTTTTTACTTCTCCGTAAATTTTTATCCCATCAATCTTTTTAAGGGCATTTGTAGCATAATTTAATAATTCGTTTTCATATTCAGCTATGTTATCAAATCCAATGGAATTCATATAGTCCAAAGCTGCTCCAAAAGCGATTCCTCCAGCAATATTTGGTGTTCCTGCTTCAAACTTATGAGGTAAATCTGCATAGGTTGTTTTTTCAAAAGTAACAGTGGAAATCATCTCACCTCCGCCCTGATAGGGTGGTAAGGATTTTAAGAGCTCTAACTTGCCATAAAGCATCCCTACTCCAGTTGGTCCGCACAGTTTGTGTGCAGAGGTCACATAAAAATCGACATCCAAGGCTTGTAAATCGGGTTTAATGTGTGGGCAAGCCTGAGCGCCGTCAACCAAAACCTTTGCCCCATACTCATGAGCTTTAATTATAATATCTTCAATCGGATTTACTGTTCCCAAAGCGTTTGAAACATGATTAACGAAAACCAATTTTGTTTTTGAACTTAATAAATTATAAAAAGTGTTCATATCTAAAGTCCCATCCAATGACATGGGAATTACTTTAAGAATAGCACCGGTTTTCTCGCAAAGCATTTGCCAAGGAACTATATTCGAATGATGTTCTAAAGCAGAAATAATCAATTCATCATCTGACTTTAAGAATTTACTATATCCTGACGCGACAAGGTTGATACTTTCTGTGGTTCCTGCAGTAAAAATAATCTGACAGGATTTAGCGACATTAAAATGCTTCTGAATTTTTACACGAGCTTTTTCATAAGCATCTGTTGCTTCTTGACTCAATTTGTGTACTCCACGATGAATATTTGAATTTAAGCGTGTGTAGTAGTCAACAATAACATCTATTACTTGTTTGGGAGTTTGAGAAGTAGCTGCATTATCAAAATATACAAGATCTTTCCCATTAATTTTTCTAGAAAGTATTGGAAAATCTGATCTTATTTTTTTTATATCTATCATTACAACTCAAATCCAAGATTCACTCCGAGCTTTTTTGCAATTTGGCCATTTATCCTTTTTTTTAATGAGGGTAATTGAACACTTTCTAATACGTTATTTGCAAAAGCATAAGTCATTAGTGCCCTAGCTTCTTTTCTAGGTATGCCCCTTGTGCGCAGATAAAATAATGCTTCCTCATCCATTTGACCTATTGTACAACCATGAGAACATTTTACATCATCTGCAAAAATCTCAAGTTGAGGCTTGCTATTTACTGTAGCTTTTTCATCCAATAGAACGTTATTATTTTGTTGAAAAGCATTTGTTTTTTGCGCAATTTTATCCACTAAAATTTGCCCATTGAATACACCCTCTGAACGTTCAGAAAAAATTCCTTTATAATCTTGATGACTTTCACAATTAGGTTGAGAATGATGAACCATGGTGGAATGATCAACATGCTGTTTGCCTTGAAGAATAGTCAGGCCTTTTAAAGTAGACAAAATATGTTTGCCTTTGTGCAAGTACCTTAGGTTATTACGTATTAGTTTGCCTCCTAAAGAAAAAGTATGAACACTAGCATGACTGTTTTTTTCTTGTTGGATAAAAGTGTTGTCAATCAATGAAGCTGTAGTTAAATCATTTTGTAATTTGTAATAATCTACAAAAGCTTCTTCATGAACATAAATCTCTGTAACGCTATTTGTTACAACGGCATGCTCTTTAAGACTTTGATGACGCTCAATAATTTGTACCTGAGAATTTTTGTCAATAACAATCAAATTTCGAGGTTGAAGCCAAAGTGAATCTTGATCACCAGAAGAAAAATGTATAATTTCAATAGGCTTTTCAGCTACAGTTTTTTTTGGGATGTAAACAAATGCTCCTTCTTTGGCATATGAGGTATTCAAAGCAGTTAAGCTTTCATCTGATGGAGCTATTTTATTAAAGTAAGTGTTAATCAAACTCCTATACTTAGGTTTGGATAGAGCAGCAGACATTAAACAAACATCTAGTCCATCATGAGTGGTATTAGATAAAAAAGGACTATAAACACCATCTATAAAAATAACTTTATAGGTGTCAGTATCATAAAGAAAGTATTTTTTAACATCCTTAAGTTCAATATTGACCTCTGATTTAGGAAAAAGGGAGTAATCTTCCCGAATCAATGCTTCTAATGAGGTATACTTCCATAACTCATCTTTTTTTGTTGGAAATCCTTTATCTTCAAAAACCCTAAGTGCTCGTGCACGTGTCTCGTGTACTGTATCTGTTAAATCTAATCCGTCTTCAAAAGCTAAATAGGAAGATATTAATTTTTCTTTAAATTCCATTTATGCAAGTTCTTTAATCCAGTCGTATCCCTTAGCTTCAAGCTCGTGAGCAAGTTCTTTGGTGCCAGATTTAACAATTTTTCCATCAAAGAGCACATGAACAAAATCTGGAACAATATAATCAAGTAAGCGCTGATAATGGGTGATTACTACTACTGCATTATCTTTGCCTTTTAGTTTATTCACTCCATTTGCAACAATTTTTAAAGCATCAATATCTAATCCTGAATCTGTTTCATCCAAAATTGCAAATGCAGGCTCAAGCATTGCCATTTGGAAAATTTCATTTCTTTTTTTTTCACCTCCAGAAAATCCTTCATTAAGGGATCGGGATAAGAACTTGGAGTCTATATCTAAGAGTTTTGCCTTTTCTCTTATTTTTTTTAGTAATTCACTCGCTGGCATGTCTTTAAGGCCTTGTGCTTTTCTATTAGCATTAATTGCAGTTTTAATAAAGTTTGTTACTGAGACTCCTGGGATTTCAACAGGATATTGAAAAGAGAGAAAAATACCTTCATGAGCTCTAGACTCAGCATCTAAATCAGCCAGGTCATTACCTTTCAAGAGAATCTTCCCTTTGATCACCTCATAATCTTCATTGCCTGCTACCACTGATGCTAGTGTGCTTTTACCAGAGCCGTTAGGTCCCATAATAGCATGAACTTCTCCAGCCTTGACATCAAGGTCGATACCTTTTAATATTGTTTTGCCTTCTACTTGGGCATGTAAGTTTTCAATCGTTAACATTTTTTGTTTTTTTATCCTACTGATCCTTCTAAGGAGATTTCTAACAATTTTTGAGCTTCTACCGCAAATTCCATGGGCAGTTTATTTAAGACTTCTTTGCTAAAGCCATTAACTATTAGTGCAATTGCTTTTTCAGTATCAATACCTCTCTGATTGCAATAAAAAATTTGATCTTCTCCTATTTTACTTGTTGTAGCTTCATGTTCAACATGAGCGGTATTACTTTTTGCTTCTATATAAGGGAAAGTATGTGCCCCACAATTATTCCCCATCAACAATGAATCACATTGTGAGAAATTTCTAGCATTTTTTGCACGAGGTCCTACTTTAACTAATCCGCGATAACTGTTTTGTGATTTCCCTGCAGAAATACCCTTTGAAATAATAGTACTTCGAGTATTGTTTCCTAAGTGAATCATTTTGGTTCCAGTATCAGCTTGTTGAAAGTTATTTGTAACTGCTATTGAGTAAAATTCTCCAATTGAGTAATCGCCTTTTAATATACAAGAGGGGTATTTCCATGTGACTGCTGACCCTGTTTCTACTTGGGTCCATGAAATTTTAGAACGAGTATTGCAAAGTCCTCTTTTAGTCACGAAATTGTAAACTCCGCCTTTACCTTTTTTATCACCAGGATACCAGTTTTGAACAGTAGAGTATTTAATCTCTGCGTCATCCATTGCTATTAGCTCAACAACAGCAGCGTGTAATTGGTTTTCATCTCTTGATGGAGCTGTACAGCCTTCAAGATAGCTAACATAACTTGACTCATCTGCAATAACTAATGTTCGCTCAAACTGTCCAGTACCAGCTTGATTTATCCTAAAATAAGTAGATAATTCCATTGGACACTTAACACCCTTGGGAATATAACAAAAGGAGCCATCTGTAAAAACAGCACTATTTAATGCTGCATAGTAATTGTCCTTTGGAGGAATAACTGTACCAATATATTTTTTTACTAATTCTGGATGATCTTTTATAGCTTCAGAAATTGAACAAAATATAATACCTTTTTCTGCGAGAGTCTCTCTAAAAGTGGTTGCCACAGAAACTGAATCTACAACAATATCAACTGCTACTCCAGACAGTTTTTTTTGCTCCTCAATCGATATTCCTAATTTATTAAATGTATCTAATAACTCAGGATCAACCTCATCCAAGTTTTTATACTTTGGTTTTTGTTTTGGTGCAGAATAATATGAGATAGCTTGTAAATCAGGCTTTTTGTATTGAACATTAGCCCACTCTGGTTCTTCCATTTTACTCCAATAACTATATGCATCCAAACGCCATTCAGTCATCCAATCTGGTTCCCCTTTTTTATGTGAAATTTTACGAATAATATCTTCATTCAATCCAACTGGAAAAGTATCTGATTCTATATCAGTATAAAAACCGTATTCGTATTCTTTGGTTTCTAATTCCTTTTTTAATTCCTCTTCAGTATATGCCATTTTACATTTTTAAAGTGAAAAACTCTCTCCACATCCGCAAGTTCGCTGTGCATTTGGATTGTTAAAAACAAAACCTTTACCATTAAGGCCTCCTGAATACTCAAGAGTAGTTCCTGCTAAATAGAGCAGGCTTTTTTTATCAACTAATATCTTTACTTGATTATCCTCAAAGAGTTTATCTTCTTCTTGAAAGTTGTTATCAAATTTTAACTCATAAGATAAACCTGAACAGCCACCACTCTTAACACCCACTCGAACGTAATCACTAGAGGGGTCAAAGCCTTCTTCTCTCATGAGGACTGAGACTTTTTGTTTAGCAGTTTCCGCAACTTTTATCATTTTTGTATAATTAACCGAAATGATCTACAAATATAATTTATTTCTATTGATTTTATGGGAATCTTTATCAATTTAAGCTATAGATAAATTAGGCATCTTAATGCCAAAAAGCAATAAAAACATCAGTTTTACCATTGTTATTTTTAAAATCACCTACTTTACTTTCACTAGTTCCTACTACTATAATTTTTCCCTTTTCAGTATGTGCAAGATCATTAGCAACATTTATCCCTGATCCGCTGAGTTCAATGGTTTCGATCAAACTGCCATTGGGCAAGGTATAATAAAGAAGAACATCATTGCTTAAAGATTGTTCCCCAGAACTTATATTTAAATTACTTTTTTTGCCCACAATAACCAAAGTCCCGTCTGGTCTTTCAGTCAATGCATTTGCACTCTGAAAACCTGAATCACCAAGTGTTTTTAATTGTTTTAAGTTCCCTGAGGGAGATAGTTTCGCCAAGACTATATCTGAAGATCCTGTTAGACCCTTAATATCTCCATCATTACTGAAGGTTTGTCCTAATATTATGTATTCTCCTGTGCTTGACTCTATAATAGCATTCCCTTTGTCATACCCAGTGCCTCCTATAGACTTTTGCCACAATAAATTACCATTGGTATCAATTTTTATCACCCATATATCATAACTGCCCTTTGGAGTTATTATATCAAAATCTTGACTTTCTGAAGATCCAACAATTACATAGTTCCCATCGCTACTTTGAATTGAATCATAAGAACGATCATTGCTTGATCCTCCAAAATACCTTTGCCATTCTATATTTCCCTGTAAATCAATTTTATGAATCCAAAACTCTCCAGCCCCATGTCGAGCGGAATTTTTATTAATCGCTTTTCCTCTAGAGGCTGATATATCTAAAAATCCATTAAAGAATAAACCTCCATCTAAAGTTGCTAAAATGTTATATGCATGATCATGTCCTAAAAATCCAAAGCTTTTCTCCCAAATAATAACACCATTCTCGTCTGTTCTAATAATCCAATTATCATGTTGCCCCTTATTGACTGTTGCATCACCATCACTACTTTTACTATATCCAACCAAAGCATAGCCGTTATCAGATAGCTGAACTATGCCATGTCCTCTGTCGTCCTTTGATCCTCCGTAAGTTTTTACCCATTGAAGACTTTTTTCAGAATTAAATTTCATTAAAAAAATATCACTTCCATGGCGAGTTTTAATTGAAAAATGACCATCAGTACTTTTCGTGTTTCCAACTACCGCAAAACCACCATCATGTGTGTTAATAACAGCATTAGCAATATCTTCTTCGCTTCCCCCATAGCTTTGTATAGACTCCCAACTATTGACCACTGGAGGTAAAAATGACCAATTAGTTTCAGTTATTGGAGTACAACTAAAGAAAACAAAATGCAAAAAAAAGATTTGATACTTATTCATCTTTATCTGAGGGCTTAACTAAAAATAAACCCGAATCAATGTCGTTTATTGCTATAATTCCACTATTAAAAAAGGGATAAACATTCCAAACTCCATTAAACTTTGGATTATTGTTAGGGGGATATGTGTCAAAAAAACCGATTTCTTTTAAATTTTTATTTTCAACTTGACTAATATCTAAAACTCTTAAGCCGGCAGTATAACTTGCAAGATAAAACTTATTCCCCACCACATAGCCATTGTGATCAATCGCATTTACTCCTCCAAAATAACTTAAATGTGATTTCGGATTCGAAAGACTGCTTAAGTCAAATACACGAGTATGAGTCGGTGATCCATATTGTAACTCATCCAATTCATCTCCAAGAAAAAAAAATTTTTGATCTTCAGTAAGAATTCCTTGATGAGCATATCCACTGAAAGAATAATTTAGATTACTAATTTTAACAGGCCTTGACTTTTCAGTCACATCTATAATTATTATCTGATTATTCTCTCCACCATCACTATTACTCCCAAAAAGAATTTCTCGCCCTTTAAATAGCAAGTCTGGTCCATCGTACATAACTATTTGTCCGTCATGTGTATATGAATCCGCAGAATAGCCTCCCTCAACTTTAGGATCTAAGGGGTTATTGACATTTATAAAAAGTGGGCCTCCCTCATATAATTTAGTGCCGAAAACATATGCATAGCCACTCTCTTGATTGATCCATATATTATGAGCATTTCCAAAATCTGTCAGTTTTGCGTCTGCAAGAAAGGTTTGAGGCTCAATGACTGATCTTAATTGGGTTAAGTCAAATACCTGTAAACCATGATCCGGTGCCTCACTAACAATAAAAGCGTAATTTTGGTAAACTTTAATATCACGCCAAGAGCTTGTTGATGTTGCAGTTGGGAGTTTTCCCAAAAAAATTGGATTTTCTGGGTCACTTATATCTATAAAAGCTGTCCCATCATCAAGACCCGAGAGCACATATTCTTTTGTGGTTTCCGGATCCGTCCAGCCCCAATTATCGTTAGCAGCTTCGCTTCCAAAAGTTTCCAAGGAAATTTTTGAAAGTAAGTCATACCCTAAACAGGGATAAATTCCTGCCTTACCGTCAACACAAGGGAATCCTGATAAATCTGATGTTACAGGAGGTAATATTGGTTCAGAAGGAAGAGTTTGATCAATAATTTGAGAAGGCTCAGGAAACTCTTTACTACAGGCTAAAACAAGAATGACGATAAAAAGATAACTTTTTTTCATGCGCTTAAAATTAAACAATTTAATGAAGATTGGTATGGCTCAAGATTCCTAATCAATACGTACTTTTGCTTAATGTTAGAAAACAAGAATCATTCAAAAACACCTATAAAAAATCTTGGTGAGTTTGCTTTAATTGATCATATAACAAAAGGTTTTACTATTGAAAATGAGTCAAGTCGATATGGTATTGGCGATGATGCTGCAGTATTGGATCATGGTAAGGACCCTACATTGATCAGTACAGACTTGCTTATCGAAGGTATTCATTTTGATTTAAGTTATATGCCTCTCAAACACCTGGGATATAAAGCAGTTGTAGTGAACATTTCAGACATTTACGCTATGAACTCGATTCCAAAGCAAATCACTGTTTCTGTTGCGATTTCAAATCGTTTCACTTTAGAGGCTATTGAGGAGCTCTACAAGGGAATTAATTTAGCATGTAAAAATTATAAAATAGATCTTGTAGGAGGAGATACATCGAGTAGTGTAACTGGATTAATAATTTCTATATCAGTTTTAGGAAGTGCACCTAAAAAGAAAATTGTGAAGCGTAACGGAGCAAAAGAAAATGATTTACTCGTTGTTAGTGGAGATCTGGGAGGGGCTTACACTGGACTTCAAATACTGGAGCGTGAAAAAGCTGTTTTTAAAGTAAATCCAAATACTCAGCCTGACCTAAGTAAATACACCTACTGTATTGAAAGACAACTAAAACCAGAAGCACGAAAAGATGTCATTGAATTGCTTGACGAACTTGAAATCATCCCAACTTCCATGATTGATATAAGTGACGGTTTATCTTCTGAAATTTTACATTTATCCAAAGCCTCTGAAGTAGGCTTTCATCTTTTTGAAGAAAAAATACCAATTGACCCAGAAGTAAGTATGACAAGTGAGGAATTTAAATTAAATTCTACTACTTCTGCACTTAATGGAGGCGAAGATTATGAACTACTATTCACTATTAATCAAAAGGATTTTGAAAAAATCAAGAATCATCCCTTTCTTTCAGTAATCGGTCATGCCAGTGATCTAAAGGGTGGGTGTAAGTTGATTACTGGGTTGGGACACCAAATAGAACTTTCAGCTCAAGGTTGGCAATCATTTACTTAAAATTATCCAAGGGCAACATCTAAAGTCATCATTACTATAAAACCACCAATAAAACCAAGTGTAGCAATATCTGTGTAACGATCTTGTTGGGTTTCGGGAATTACTTCTTCAACAACTACAAAAATCATCGCTCCCGCTGCAAATGCTAAAGCATAGGGGAGTATCGGAGTAAAAAAGGTTACCGCTAGTGCACCTACAACAGCAGCAACTGGTTCTACTATAGCAGAAAGTTGACCGTACCAAAAACTTTTAAAGCGTGAGATACCTTGTCTTCGCATTGGCATTGATACAGCTATTCCTTCTGGAAAGTTTTGAATTCCAATTCCGATAGCTAATGCTACTGCGCCTGAAATTGAAGCTTCAGGGATACCAGCAGCTACACCCCCAAATAGAACTCCTACTGCCAGACCCTCTGGAATATTATGCAGCGTAATAGCTAAAACCAATAAAGTTGTGCGATGCCAGGGAGTTTTTATACCCTCTGATTCCTTGAAATTAATATGAATATGGGGTAATATTTTGTCTAGACTAAATATAAAAAGAGCTCCTAATCCAAAGCCCACAGCAGCAGGGATAACTTTAAAAAACCCTTCGCCAGGACTCATTTCAATTCCTGGTGCTAATAAACTCCAAAAACTTGCAGCTACCATGACTCCCCCAGTAAAGCCCAAAAGGCCGTCTAAAAGTGCTCGGTTCATACTTTTTACAAAAAAAACTAATGATGCTCCTAAAGCAGTTAGACCCCAGGTAAATAATGTAGCATAAAAAGCTCCTAATACCGGGTCTGTATTTCTGAAAAATTCAAGTATGGTCTTCAAAAAATTATTTTTTGCGAAAATAAAGAGTTTAATGGAATTTTTTAGCATCTAAATGCCTTTTCGTTACTTTTACAATTCAGCTATGAGACAAAACTATTTTGATTTTATTATTTGTGGAGGTGGTGCTTCAGGACTATTATTGCTAAAAGCACTAAGAGAAGACGCTTTCTTTGAAAATCGATCAATATTGATTATTGAGAAAGAAATAAAAAATAAAAATGATAGGACATGGTGCTATTGGGAAAGTCTGGATGGGACCTTCGACTCAATGGTAACAAAAAAATGGAGTAAAGCACAATTTTGCTCTCAAGGTTTAAATTTTGATTTTGATTTGGATCCATTTCAATATAAAATGCTCCGTTCTGCTGTAATTTATCAAGACATTCTCAATAAATATAGTACAGCCAAAAACACTACTTTTTTGCAAGCAGAAGTTAAAAATATTATCTCTAAAAAAAATCTAACAGAAATTATAACATCAGAAGGGAAATTTCAGTCCAAAAAAGTGTTTAATAGCCTTTTTGACCCAAAAGCTATGATGAACCAAAAAAGGTATCCTGTTTTACATCAGCATTTTGTTGGTTGGTTTATTAAAACAAAAAAACCCTCATTTGATCCTCGTAAAATCATTTTTATGGATTTTGATATTCCTCAACTTCAGGAAACTCGATTTTTATATCTCCTTCCTATTGATAAAAATAATGCTCTAGTTGAGTACACTCTTTTTTCTGAAAATCTATTGAAATTTGATGCTTATGAAACTGGAATTGTTGATTATTTAAATTCAAAAGGTATTACAGAGTATGAAATTAAAGAAAAAGAGCAGGGTAATATTCCAATGACATGTTTTCCTTTTGAACAATCAAACACTCAGAGTCTACTTTATATTGGAACTGCTGGTGGATGGACCAAATCAACTACTGGCTTTACCTTTATGAATACTCGGCGAAATATTGAACTTTTGATTCCATTTTTAAAAACAGGTGATAATCTTAATAATTTTAAGATTAGAACCCGTTTTCGCTTTTATGATTTGCTCTTTCTAGATGTATTAAAGCATTATAATGCAAATGGAAGTGAGCTCTTTTCAAGTATGTTTAAAAATAATTCTCCTGTGAGGATTTTTAGGTTTTTAGACGAAAAAACAAATTTTATTGAAGAATTTAAAATCCTTTTATCCTTCTCTTTTATTCAGAAAATTTGGTTTTTAAAGGCTCTCTTTAAAAGATTATTTTAAAATTTTCTTTCCATCAAATTTGTTCCAAAAGTTTTAAAAAGAGTCTTATTATTATTTGATATATCGAGTCTATCAAGTTTTTTAAAAGCTGATTGAGTATACTTTTTAACTAAATCTTGACTTGTTATAGAAGCACCTGTTTTGTCAAAGAGATTCTTAACAGCCTTTATTTTTTCATCTTTATTTATTTCTGTTGTATCATATGAAAACCAGTTTTCAAGTGCTTTTCTTTCTTCAGAAGAACCATTTTTCATCGCTTGATGATAAAGTATTGTTTTTTTATTTTCAATTATATCCCCAGAGGATTGTTTCCCAAAAGATTCCAATCTTCCATAAGCATCCAAATAATCATCCTGAATCTGAAAGGCAATCCCAAGTTGGACTCCAAAATCATATAAATATTTTGAATCTATCTCATTCGCTCCTCCAATTATAGCTCCCATTTTAATTGAACAACCAACTAAAACGGCTGTTTTTAACCTAATCATTTCCAAATATTCATCCTGACTTACTTCGGATTGAGTTTCAAAATCTAAATCATATTGTTGGCCTTTGCAAACTTCAATTGCTGTTTTGCTAAACAAACGATTAAGTTTTCCATAAAGAGGATCCGAGTAGTTTTCTAATGCCCTATAAGCTTCAATCATCATTGCATCCCCAGAAAGAATCCCCGCATTAACATCCCATTTATTATGGACAGTGGCTTTTCCTCTTCTTAGAGGAGCAGAGTCCATAATATCGTCGTGCATTAAAGTGAAATTATGAAAAATCTCAACAGCTAATGCTGCATCTATAGCCTTACTATAATTATTTCCAAAAATATCTGCTGACATAAGGGTAAGAATTGGACGCAGTCGTTTTCCCCCAAGACTCAATAGATAATTAATTGGAGAATACAAATTTTTTGGTGTCGAGATTGAAATGCTATTCTTTAAGATACTTTCAAAAGTTTGCTTATAAGCTTTAAGCGTCATCATATATTTTTTCCAAAAATAAGATTTTATAAATTAAGTAATCATAAAGAAACTTTGGAAACTTTTGTTGTATTTAAAGTTTCTTTTTATTATTTTTGATTTGTTTTAAATCTATTATGATAAAATATTTAAAATTAACAGCAAAAATTACTTTTGTCAGTATACTCCTGGTATTTATTCTCCTATGTGTGGGTTTATGGTACCTTAATAATAACCTCCTTTCTTTTGAAGGTAAAATAATAAATGAGGAATTGAAGGAGATAAAAATTGATGAATATTCTTTTATTGATAGAAACGGTAATGGAAAGTTAGACCCCTATGAAGACTCAAGAAATAAAATTGAAGATCGTGTAGAAGATCTTATAAATAAAATGACTTTAGACGAAAAAATTCATCTTTTAAAGGGATCTGGTATGAGGTCGGCTTTTGGATCCAATCCAAATGGGGTTCCAGGAGCTGCAGGAACAATTGTTCCTACTCCAAGACTAGGTTTACCTGAAATATATTTAGCTGATGGTCCGGCAGGCCTTAGATTAATATCTAAAAGAGAAGGTGGCGATAAAAGATATTATAATACTGCATTCCCAATTGGATCATTATTGGCTTCTACTTGGAATACTGAATTAGTAAAAAATGTTGGGGTTTCGATTGGCAGCGAGGCTAAAAGCTCGGGGGTTGATCTCGTTCTAGGCCCCGGGGTTAATCTTCACAGACATCCTCTTTGTGGAAGAAATTTTGAATATTACTCTGAAGATCCTTTTTTAACAGGACACATAGGTGCGGCAATGATCAATGGAATAGAATCCGAAGGGATAGGAGCCTCACCAAAACATTTTGCTTTAAACAATCAAGAAACGTCAAGGAATTGGAACGATGCAATAGTTTCAGAAAGAGCGCTTCGAGAACTGTATTTGAAAAGCTTTAAAATAATTGTAAAAGAATCCCAACCATGGGCAATAATGACATCCTACAACAAAATCAATGGCTCTTATGCAGCAGAAAACAAAAGACTTTTGACAGATATTTTAAGAAATAAATGGGATTTTAAGGGGCTAGTTATGACTGATTGGTATGGAGGAAGAAACAGTACTAATATTATTAAATCAGGAAATGATTTAATCGAACCAGGGACAAAAAACGACTGGGAAAATCTTAAAAAATCAGCCTTAGATGGAAGTTTGCCTCTTTTAAATATCGACAAGTCCGTAAAACGTATTTTAACACTTGTGCTTAAATCACAAAAGATGAAAAATCATAATTTTGATAATAATCCTAAATTGAAAGAGCACGCTTTAGTTACAAGAAAAGCTGGGTCTGAAGGAATAATTTTACTTAAAAATAGTAATACCCTTCCACTAAAAAACATAAGTAATATTGCCCTTTTTGGATCAACATCTTATGAATTTATATCAGGTGGAACAGGATCTGGAGATGTTGCTGAAGCTTATACTATATCATTAGATGAAGCTCTTAAAAAAAATGGTTTTCAAATCAATGAAATAGCCGAGCAAGAATACATTAGACAAAATTTAAAAAGTCCTAAGAAGAGTGAACAAAGTGGAGGTGCATCGCTAACTGATGTTATTAATTTTTTAAAGACAATGATTAATCCTCCTAAACCACTTGATATTAATTATTCTCCTGAATTAATTAAAAAAACATCTGAAACATCAGATATTGCTATTGTTACGATTGGAAGAAATAGCGGTGAGACAGCTGATAGAAAAATTAAAGATGATTTTCTACTTTCCAAAAGTGAAATAAAAACGATAAAAAATATATGTGAAATCTATCACTCCAAAGGCAAGAAAGTAATTGTAGTTTTAAACATAGGTGGTGTTATTGAAACTAAATCGTGGAATAGTTTACCAGATGCTATATTGTTAGCATGGCAAGGCGGTCAAGAAGGAGGCAACTCAGTAACTGATATTATTACGGGTAAAATAAATCCAAGTGGAAAGTTGCCTATGACATTTCCTAACGATATAAATGATCATAAGTCTTCATTAAATTTTCCAATGGATGGTGCAGAAATAAGCTTAAAAGATATTCTTTATGGTATACAGAAAAAAGACAAACCTGAGAATGAAAAAATAAAAAATAAGGATTTTACTGTTTATGAAGAAGGGATCTACGTGGGATATAGGCATTTTGATAAAGAGAAATTAGATGTATCCTATCCCTTTGGATATGGGTTGTCTTACACAAAATTTAAATTAAATGATTTGAATTTAACTAAAGATAAAAACTTTATATATGTTGAGATTAAAATTTCTAATATCGGCAATATGCCAGGTAAAGAAGTGGTTCAATTATATTCTTCAAAATCCGATTCTAATGTTGATCGTCCTATTAGAGAATTAAGAGCATTTAAAAAAACCCCATTATTAAAACCTGGAGAGTCAATCAGAGTAAAAATGAAAATACCAACGTCTGAATTAAGCTATTGGTCCGAGGTAGAGGATCAATGGATCTTAGAAAAAGGGTTTTATACTTTTTTTGTTGGAAACTCATCAAGAGAACTTCCATTAAAAGTTGATTTTGAAATTAAATAACTTAAATAAAAATGAAACAAAATATTATAAATGAAGCTATTCCTTTATTTATTCAATTTGGATTTAAAAGTGTGACCATAGATGATATTGCAATAAAAATGGGTGTCTCCAAAAAAACAATTTATGCCCATTTTCCAAAAAAAGTAACGCTTGTCGAGACAAGTGTATTTATGCATTTTAATAATGTTTTTGAAAAAATTCTTGCTATTTCTAAACATTCAAAAGATCCTATAATAGGACTGTATCAAATTAAAAAGGAAGCTTTAAAACACCTCTCAAATGAGAAGAATTCACCTGTCTATCAGCTTCAGAAATACTATAGCAGTATTTATAATAAGCTACAACAAATGGAATTTAATACATTAGGAGGAATGTTTTCCGAGAGTTTAAAAAAGGGAATAGAAATGGGGCTATTCCGGTCAGAAATTAATATTAATTTTGTGACTCGAATATTTTTTAATGGAATTAGAGGAATTAATGATGTTCAATTATTCCCTATAGAAGAATATAGAATTGATCAATTGCTAATTAACTTTTCTGAATATCACTTACGTGCAATTTGTACACCAGCAGGTGTAGAAAAATTAAACATCTACAAAAAAGAACTTGACATATGACCTCGAAATTTAATTTCATTTTCTTCATAATTTTTGGATGGCAATTTACTTTTGCCCAAATACTTCCGGAAGCAGTTTCTTTAGAAGAAGCGCTAATCTACGGCGAACAAAACAACAGAAACATTCAAAAGGCAAGTATGGAGATAAAAAAAGCATATAAAGATCAATGGAGCACAATAGCTATTGGGCTTCCGCAGATCAGCGCTAATGCAAATTATCAAAATTTTATTGAATTACCCACTTCCTTAATTCCAGCACAGTTTTTTGGCGGGAATGAAGGTGAATTTGCTGAAGTTCAATTTGGAACTCCTCAAACCATGACTGGAGGAGTTACTATTCAACAACTAATCTTTGATGGATCCTACATTGTTGGTTTAGAAGCATCAAAGATTTTTTTGATGATCTCTGAAAATGTCTTCGAAAAAACGCTGATTGAAGTAAGAAAGAACATTGTAAACACTTATTCCTCTGTTTTATTAGCCCGTGAAAATATTCGGTTTTTAGAAAAAAATAAAGGAAATCTCAACGACAATCTAAAAGAATTAGATCAACTATTTAAGAATGGTTTTGAGGAAGAAGAAAGTGTAGAACAACTTCGACTAACATTATCTGGTGTAGAGACTCAATTGAGATATGTAAAAAACTTGGAAAGAATAACACTTAAGATGTTAAAACTTTTAATGGGTTTTCCAACTGATTCTCCTTTGTTTCTATCTGATACTTTAGAAAAACTTACTAATGAAAGTCTTTTTAAGATGGAGGTCCCAAAAAATTTAACTCTTAGTAACAATATCGATGTGAAAATCGCAGAAAATAATCTTCTATCTGAAACTTTACTCTATAAATACGAGCGCTCTAAAGGGCTACCACGATTATCAGCTTTTTTAAATGGAAACTACACAGGGAATAGTGAAACCTTCTCTTTTACAGATTCAGGACAAAAGTGGTTTGGAGCTGCCTTATTTGGAATTAACTTACAGATACCTATTTTTAGTTCCCTTCGCCGAAGTGCTCTTACCCAAAAAGCAAAAATTTCTGTATCCCAGGCAGAAAAGGATTTAACCGAAACACAAGAGCGAATATATATTGAAGTTCAGGCTGCGGAAAATGAGTATAAATTAGCTGTAGAAAACTATTTTACCAATAAAGAAAATTTAGCATTAGCCGATAGAATTCAGCAAAAAAATCAAACAAAATATTTTGAAGGAGTTGCAAGTTCTTTTGAGCTAAGAGAAGCTCAATTACAACTGTATAATGCTCAAAACAACTATATCAAATCTATTCAAGATGTAATACAAAAAAAAATATCTCTTGAAACACTTCTAAATACATCTAACTAAAAATCATGAAAAAAATAATATATCCGTTAAGTCTAATCTTATTATTTATAACGTGTTCTCAACAAAGTACCGAAAGTTCAAACAAGAGTCTTGTAGAAGATAATGATTTGGCGGAATTAATTACTAAGAGAACTTATTACACAAAACAAATCAATGATTTAAGTCTTGAATTAGATAATATAAATAGTGCTATTGATGCATTGGGTGGAACAGAAAAAAGACAACTAATAACTGCTTTTAAATCTAAAAAGCAGCCCTTTGAACATCAACTTGAAATTCAGGCAAATATCAAAACACGTCAAAATGTACTTATTTATCCAGAATTTGCAGGGCGACTAATAAAATTAAAAGTAGAAGAAGGTCAAAAAGTAAAAAAAGGAACCCTTTTAGCAATAATTGAAGATGCAGGGTTAAAAGATCAACTAGATCAAATAAAATTACAACTAGATTTAACCAAAACTACTTTTGAGCGAACTAAGAGGCTTTGGGATCAAAAAATTGGTTCAGAAATGATGTATTTAGAAGCTCAAACAAGATATAAAGCTGCAAAAAAACAGGTCTCACAAATAAGACAACAACTTGCAAAAACTAAAATTTATGCTCCATTTAGTGGTGTTATAGATGAAATTCCTGCGCGTTTAGGTAGTAACCTTATTCCAGGGGTCACTCCTGTATTACGGATTGTGAACCTTAACAGTATGTTTGCAGAATCCGATGTTCCAGAAAATTATCTTCCTAATATAACTAAAGGAAGCAAAGCTACTGTAACCATACCCGCATTAAATCTGGTTCAAAAAACACAAGTTCACCAAACAGGAAACTTTATTTCGGCAACCAACAGAACATTTCGAGTAGAAGCAAGATTAGAAAATCCAGAAGGAATTATCAAACCTAACCTAAATGCACGTTTAAGTATTATAGATTATTATAATCCTGAAGCTATAATGATTCCACTAAGAGTTATTAGAGAAAATGCTAATGGTCAGCCATATGTTTTTATCTTATCTAATCCCGAAGAAGATAATGGCTACACGACAGAAAAAAGAATGATAGTCTTAGGTAAAAGTAAAGAAGAAATGATAGAAATCCTTGAAGGATTAGAAATAGACGAGCTTATTGCTGATGAAGGGGTGAGCCTTTTAGTTTCTAATCAAAAAGTTAAAAGAATTCTGGAATAATGATTGAACAAAAAAACACTCCTAAAATCAAAGAGTTTTTATTCTCTTCCTGGGCCATCGAACATAAAACTGTCATTTATGTAATAATGTCCCTCTTCTTCATTTTGGGGATTTCTTCTTACTTCACAATGCCAAGAGAAGCATTCCCAGAAATTAACGACACTAAAGTTTTTGTAAGCACTATTTATCCTGGTAATACCGCTGAGGATATAGAACGAATTGTAACTGATCCTTTAGAAGAGGCCCTTAAAGGT